>NZ_CP117267.1:3105000-3287500 GCF_007000325.2 Rhizobium rhododendri
CACCCTGCTGCGTGCCTGCGAAACGCTGTTCGGCCTGTGGCTGGAATTCATGCGCAACCACCTGTCGACGGTCGTCGCACTGGCTCTGCTCATCCCGACCGCGATCTCGATGGACATCCGTCTTTCTGCAGTGCTCGGCGTGCTCGGCGTTGCATATTGGCTGATCGGCCGTGTCGTCATGAGCCGCACCAAGGATGGTCAGGCTTCTGTCGAAGATCACTATCACACGGTATTTTCGCATGTCAGCGACTCGATCAGCAACGTCTCCGTGCTGCACAGCTACAACCGCATCGAAGCTGAAACCCGTTCGCTGAAGGCATTTGCCGACCGTCTGCTGGCTGCCCAGTATCCTGTTCTCGACTGGTGGGCACTTGCCAGCGCCCTGAACCGCATGGCCTCGACCATTGCCATGATGATCATCCTGATCATCGGCACCACCCTGGTCCAGGCCGGTAGCCTGCGCGTCGGCGACGTCATTGCCTTCATCGGCTTTGCCAACCTCTTGATCGGCCGTCTCGACCAGATGCGCATGTTCGCCACGCAGATCTTCGAAGCCCGTGCCAAGCTGGTCGACTTCTACGCCCTGGAAGACTCCGTCCGTGAGCGTGAAGAAGCAGCAGGCCTGGCCGAGATCAAGGACGTCAAGGGTGATGTCGAGTTCCGCAACGTCTCGTTCGGCTTCGGTGGCGAAAGCTCGCAGGGCCTGCACGACGTCAACTTCACGGTAAAGGCTGGCCAGACGGTTGCAATCGTCGGCCCAACCGGCGCCGGCAAGACGACGCTCGTCAACCTGCTCCAGCGCGTCTTCGACCCACAGGTCGGCCAGATCCTCGTCGACGGCACGGATATCTCCAAGGTCACCCGCAAGTCGCTGCGCCGCAGCATTGCGACGGTCTTCCAGGATGCCGGTCTGCTGAACCGCTCGATCAGCGACAACATTCGCCTGGGCCGTGAAGATGCGACGATCGAGCAAGTCATGGAAGCCGCCAATGCTGCTGCTGCCGCCGACTTCATCGAGACACGCGACGACGGCTACGACACCCGGGTGGGCGAACGCGGCAACAAGCTCTCCGGCGGCGAACGCCAGCGGATTGCCATCGCCCGCGCCATCCTCAAGGACGCACCTATCCTGGTCCTCGACGAAGCCACCAGCGCGCTGGATGTTGAAACAGAAAACCGCGTCAAGGCGGCCATCGACAACCTGCGCCAGAACCGCACGACGTTCATCATCGCCCACCGCCTTTCGACGGTCCGCGAAGCCGATATCGTCCTCTTCCTGGAAAATGGCCGGGTCGTGGAAAATGGCAGCTTCGACGATCTGAGCAAGAGCAACGGCCGCTTCGCAGCCCTGCTGCGGGCCAGCGGCATCCTCACGGACGAAGAAGTCCGCAAGGCACACACCACCCACGAAGCCGCCTAAGGGCTTAACATCATACAAAATCGAAAAGGCCGGAAGGATGATCTTCTTCCGGCCTTTTTTGTATATCGGTTTGCTGATTACAGGCTTCGAAAAGACGCCCCCGCGTGCCGCGATGGAAGGCGGTTGCCCTCGCCGAACAGCCTGTTTCGCAACGATCCTTCCGCGTATTCCGTCTTGTAGATGCCGCGATCCTGCAGCGCCGGCACCACGTATTCGATGAAATCCTCGTAGCTCTCCGGCATCACCGTCCGCGTCAGGTTGAAGCCGTCGATCTCACCTTCGACGATCCAGTCCTGGAGTTCGTCGGCAACCTCCGATCCATCACCGACGATGGTCGGATAGCGTCCGCCAATTGTCATTTCAGCGAGCAACTGCCGTCTCGTCCAGCCGCGTTGCTGGGCAACCTGCGCCGCAGATTGGCTGGCATTGGACGGGCCGCCATAGGCAATGTTTTCATCCAGCCCATAGCGGGAAAAATCGATGCCGGTGCTTGCCGAAAAATGCGCCAGACCGGCCTCCGGGTTGGCATAGCGCAGATAGTCCGCATATTTTTCCTGAGCCGCCTTTGATGTGCGTTCGGCAACGACCGTGATGCCGACAAGGATCTTGATGTCGTTGGCGCGTCGCCCGGCTGCCACCAGTTCCTCTCGCAGCAGGCGCGACGTCTTGCGTGCAGCCGCCTTGTCGGTCGCGGTGATGAAAACGCATTCGGCATGACGGATCGCAAATTGCCGCCCTCGCCCCGACGTCCCTGCCTGGTAGATGACAGGCGTCCGCTGGATCGACGGCTCGCTGAGATGATAGCCGCTCATCTGGTAAAAAGGCCCGGCGTGGCTGACGGCATGCACTTTTGACGGATCGGCGTAGATGCGGGCTTCGCGGTCTGCCCGGACTGCGTCGTCGGCCCAGCTGCCTTCCCAGAGCTTGTAGAGTACCTCGAGGTAGTCGTCCGCGCTGTCGTAGCGTGAGTCGTGAGCTGCTTGAGCGTCCTGGCCGAGCGCCCGCGCAGCGCTGTCGAGATAACCGGTGACGATATTCCAGCCGATCCGCCCGCCGGTGAGATGGTCGAGCGTCGACATACGGCGCGCGAAAAGATAGGGCGCCTCGGCATTGACGTTGACCGTCACCCCGAACCCCAGATTCCTGGTGACCGCAGCCATGCCGGATATCAGCAGCGAAGGATCGTTGAGCGGCAACTGGATCGCTTCGCGCAGCGTCAGGTCCACAGAGCTATCGTAGACGTCATAGACGCCAAGGATATCGGCCAGGAAGACCCCATCGAACAGGCCGCGCTCCAGGGTCTTGGCGAGCGATGTCCAATGGTCCAACGTCTTATACTCGACGGACCGGTCGCGCGGATGGGTCCACAGGCCATGGTTGATATGACCCACCGAGTTCATGGTGAAGGCATTGAGGACGATATGCTTTTTTCCAGTCGTCATCGATAAGCCACCAGTCCCTTTTGCTGAACAATTTCAGACCCCATGACATCCCTCCGCGTAACGAACACAGCTGCCGTATGGCGCCGCTGCGCGATCATAGGGTCGATGACAGCCCCGACAAAGGGGGGCGTTCTCTCCAACATGCTTCCTGTGAAAAATTCGACCCAGTTTTCGTGCAACCGAGAAATTCTCGAAGTGCCGCTCGCCACGCCGCAGCAGTAACGAAATCACGCATGATCAGTGGACGCAATTGGCATTGCAATCAGTTGCCCGCTATATGTCGCTCCAGACCCTGAACATAAAATCGAGGCCTTGATGGCAAAGACCGAGACAGACGACAGCGAGGAAACGACGCGCGTGCGCGGTTCCGGCACGCAGAGCGTCTATGCCGCGCTGCGCGGTGAAATTCTAGCCATGGTGCTGGCTCCCGGCAGTCCGCTTGATGAGGTACGATTGTCCGAGCGCTTCAAGATGTCGCGCACACCCATCCGCGAAGCGCTTCTGCGCCTGGCAGCCGATGGCTTTGTTACGACGCTGCCGAACCGTAACACCATCGTCGCCACCATAGATTTTGCAACGCTGCCGACATATTTCGAAGCACTGGCGCTGATGTACCGCGTCACCACCCGTGGGGCTGCGCTGCGTGGCAAACCTGCAGCCATGGCGAAAATCCGTGCCCATCAGCAGCAGTTCGCCGCTGCCGTCGAGGCGCGCGATGCCTTTGCGATGATTGAGGCCAATCGGGAATTTCACGTAGCGATCGCCGAACTCGGCGGAAATGCCTACTATACCAATTTCTTTGCCCGGCTGCTCGACGAGGGCCGGCGCATCCTCAGGCTCTATTATTCCACCTTCGACGATCGTCTGCCCCGCCAGTATGTCGATGAGCACGAGGAGATGATTGCCGCCATCGAGACGGGCGATGTCGAGCGCGCCGACAGGCTGGCCATCGATCACGCCGCCCAGATCGTTCGCCAGATACAGGATTACGTCGCGCGCCACCTGCAGGAGCCGATCGATCTAAAGATCGGTTGATGGGGCAAACTTTGAATTGGGGAAGCTTTTAGGGACGGCCACGTCGTTTCGCAGCAGCAGGAGAGACGTCAATCTACCCGCCCGATCCTACCCTAAAGCTGATAGCGATCGCGCCCTGCCCTTTCGGACGGGTGGCTTTTGGCAGATTTTTCGCGGCAGCGATATGGCAAATCGCAGCTCTGCTAAAATGTGGAGTTTTTTTCAAAAGCATATACAAACCGAACAGAGGTGACGCCGCTTGCGTTCGATAGCGGCACGAGCATCGGTCGCGCATGGCGATCGCTGCACTGCGGACCGGGGATTGTATTGAAGTCCATCCATCAGAGCATTTACGACGACATCGAAACCAAGATCATGGACGGCACCTGGCAGCCGGGCCAGCGCATCCCGTTCGAACACGAGCTGGAACGGGAGTACGGTTGCTCGCGGATGACCGTCAACAAGGCGCTTACGGCACTTGCCGACCGCGGCATGATCCTGCGCAAGCGCCGCGCCGGCTCCTTCGTCGCACCGCCGCAGATCGACCGGACCGTCATGGAAATCCAGGATATCGGCGCGGATGCCCGGACTGCCGGGCACGACTACACATTTCGGATCCTGTCCAGCAAGATCGAGCGCCTTGGCCCGTCGGAGGCCCTGAAACTCTGCGAGGAGGCCGGCAAGGAACTGTTGCGCCTCACCTGCCTTCACATCGTTGATCACAAGCCGCATGCTATCGAGCATCGGGTCATCATGCTGGACACTGTGCCGCGCGCGCGCTTCGAAACCTTCGAGACCAAACCGCCCGGCAGCTGGCTGCTTGAACAGGTCCCATGGTCGGAGGCCCGGCACGTCATCCGGGCAGTTGCGGCCGACAGCAGCACGGCAAAAACCCTCGATATGCAGAAGGGAGAGCCCTGCCTCGTGCTGTCCCGCCAGACCTGGCAGAGCGGCCGCACCGTGACGTTTGCTGAAATCATTCATCCCGGCGACCGCTATCAGTTCGCAGGTGTCTTCCGCCCCTTGAGTGCAACGGCGTGAGCACCGTACAATCTTATAGACATTAGCCGATGAACAGAACCATGGGGTCAGCATGACCGTCCTTCGTCTCAGCGACTACAAGCGGATGCCCTGGAAAAACGGCGGCGGGGAAACGCTGGAAATCGCGGTCTTTGCATCGGCTGTGCCGAACGCCGATTTCGACTGGCGGATCAGCATGGCAACCGTCGCCTCCGACGGTCCTTTCTCACGCTTTCCGGCGATAGACCGCATCCTCACGGTTATCCACGGCGATGCCATTGAGCTTGCGGTCGAGGGCCGCGCGCCGGCGATGCTCGACCAAAACACCGCGCCCTATGGTTTTCCGGGCGACACTGTGACCTCCGGGCGCCTGCGGGATGGCCCGATCGCCGATCTGAATGTGATGGCGAGACGCGGTATTGCTCATTCTGTCAAAAGGATCGAGGCCTCCGACCTGCCGCAATCGGAAGCAATGTCCCAGACCTCGTTTCTGTTTGCGCTGGCGCCGATGGCATTCCGCATAGGTTCGCAAGAGATCGCGCTGCTGCAACACGACACAGTGGATCTCTCGGGCGCAAGGATGACGGATATTGTCGTCGAGACATCCGGTAAAGGCCTGCTCATCGCCATAGGCTAGGGGAATTCGAGCGCATCAGATGCCGCTCTCTTTGATCGCCTGCATCACCACGAAGGTCGATGTACTCGCGACATGCGGCAGACTTGAAATCTTCTCGCCGAGCACCTGCCGGTATTTCCTGACGTCCGATGTACGGACCTTCAGCAGATAGTCGAACTGGCCGGCAATCATATGGCACTCCTCGACTTCCTTGATCTTCGCGACCCGGCTGTTGAATTCCTCCAGCGCCTTCTCGCGCGTATCGGACAGCTTCACCTCGGCGAAGGCGATGTGATCGAGGCCGAGTTTTTGCGGATCGAGCCTGGCATGGAAGCCAAGAATATAGCCGTCTTCCATCAGCCGTTTCAGTCGCACTTGGCAGGGTGTTTTGGAAAGACCTACCCTTTTCGACAGGTCCGTAATGGTCATCCGCCCGTCTTCGACAAGCGCATCCATGATTTTTCGGTCGAAATGATCAATTTCACCACCACTGGTCTCATTAGGCATCGATTTCACCATAAAATTACAAATAATCAGAGAAACTGCAATATCGTGGGCGACTATAAGGGCAGATCGACTTCGGCCACAATGCTATAAACGATTCACGTGAAATCACGCATTTGGCAGGGATGACCGCGATGCAGACAGCCGTTCCCGAGAAGACCGTCGAAACCGCTGGCAGCATGCCGATATTCGCGGATTTCGCCCCACCCATTTCTCCACCCACACCCCTGCGCCGGGCGATTACAGCGGCCTATCGCATTCCGGAAATGGAATGTGTACCGCGACTGGTGGAAGCGGCAACTCTGCCCGAAGATATCCGCACTACCGCTAGACAGACCGCTACTAAGCTGATCGTCGCCCTGCGCGCCAAGCATAAAGGCTCCGGCGTCGAGGGCCTGGTGCATGAATATTCGCTCTCCAGCCAGGAGGGCGTGGCTCTCATGTGCCTTGCCGAGGCGCTGCTGCGTATTCCGGATACTGCCACGCGTGACGCACTGATCCGCGACAAGATCGCCAATGGCGACTGGCGCTCGCACATCGGCGGTGGTCGCTCGCTCTTCGTCAATGCCGCCACCTGGGGCCTCGTCGTCACCGGCAAGCTGACGTCCACCGTCAACGATCCCGGCCTGTCTGCGGCGCTGACGCGGCTGATCGCCCGGGCCGGCGAACCGGTTATCCGCCGCGGCGTCGACATGGCCATGCGGATGATGGGCGAGCAGTTCGTCACCGGCGAAACCATCGACGAGGCGCTGCGCCGCTCGCGTGCGCTGGAAGCCAGAGGTTTCGGCTATTCCTACGACATGCTGGGAGAAGCCGCGACGACGGCAGCCGATGCGAAACGCTATTTTGCCGACTACGAGAATGCCATCCATGCCATCGGCAAGGCATCCGCCGGCCGCGGCATTTATAGCGGCCCGGGCATCTCCATAAAGCTGTCAGCCCTGCACCCGCGCTATTCGCGCGCCCAGAGCACTCGCGTCATGACCGAACTGCTGCCGGCCGTCAAAAAGCTCGCTCTCATTGCAAAAGGCTACGATATCGGCCTCAACATTGACGCGGAGGAGGCCGATCGCCTCGAACTGTCGCTCGACCTGCTCGAAGCCCTGCGCCTCGATCCCGATCTATCCGGCTGGAACGGCATGGGCTTCGTCGTCCAGGCCTATGGCAAACGCTGCCCCGCTGTGCTCGATTTCATCATCGATCTCGCAGAGCGGGCCAAGCACCGCATCATGGTTCGTCTCGTCAAGGGTGCCTACTGGGATGCCGAAATCAAGCGCGCGCAGGTCGACGGTCTTGCTGATTTCCCGGTCTATACCCGCAAGATCTACACAGACGTCTCCTATATCGCCTGCGCGAAAAAGCTGCTGGCATCGAAAGACTGCGTGTTTCCACAGTTCGCTACCCATAATGCCCAGACACTGGCAACGATCCACGCCATGGCCGGATCCGCCTTCAAGGTCGGCGACTATGAGTTCCAGTGCCTGCATGGCATGGGAGAGCCGCTCTATGACGAGGTCGTCGGCAGCAGCAATCTCGACCGGCCGTGCCGCATCTACGCTCCTGTCGGCACTCATGAAACACTGCTCGCCTACCTCGTCCGGCGGCTGCTCGAAAACGGCGCCAATTCCTCCTTCGTCAACCGAATCGCCGATCCGGCCATTTCCATCGACGAACTGACGGCCGATCCCGTCGAAATCGTCCGCGCAATGCCAACAGTCGGCGCCCGTCATGAGCAGATCAAGCGCCCTGCCGATCTCTACGGCGAACGTCGCAACTCCGCCGGGCTCGATCTCTCAGACGAAACCACGTTGTCCGAATTGTCGAGCGTGCTGCGCGAAGGCACGAAAGTCGAATGGACCGCAGTTCCGCCGCGCGACAACGGCAATCCCGCTTTGCCGGTCCGCAACCCCGCCGACATCAACGACATCGTCGGCACCGTCACAGAGGCGACCGACGCGGACGTAAAGCAGGCCGTCGCTCTCTCCACTGCCGCCACCGCATCCTGGAGCGCCACGCCAACGGCCGAACGTGCCGCGTGCCTGTTACGCGCCGCCGACCTGCTGCAGCAGCGGATGCCGGACCTTTTGGGACTGATCATGCGCGAGGCCGGCAAATCCCTGCCGAACGCCATCGGTGAAGTGCGGGAAGCGATCGATTTCCTGCGGTATTACGCCGAGCAGGCCAACCGCACCCTAGGCCTTGCGCACCACGCGCTGGGCCCCATTGTCTGCATCAGCCCGTGGAATTTTCCATTGGCGATTTTTGCCGGTCAGATTGCAGCGGCCCTGGTGGGGGGTAATCCGGTGCTGGCAAAGCCTGCCGAAGAGACGCCGCTCATTGCCGCCGAAGCGGTGCGTATCCTGCATCAGGCAGGCATTCCGGCAGATGCCCTGCAATTGCTGCCCGGCGATGGCAGGGTCGGTGCCGCATTGGTTGGAGACGACGCTATTGCCGGCGTCATGTTCACCGGCTCGACGGATGTCGCCCGGCTGATCCAGGCTGAGCTCGCAAACCGCCTCTCGGAGAATGGCAAGCCAATTCCTTTTATCGCCGAAACAGGCGGTCAGAACGCCATGATCGTCGACAGTTCGGCCCTTGCCGAACAGGTGGTCGCCGACGTCATCGCTTCAGCCTTCGACAGCGCCGGCCAGCGCTGCTCGGCGTTGCGCGTCCTCTGCCTGCAGGATGAGGTGGCTGACCGCGTGCTCGACATGCTGAAAGGCGCCCTCAACGAACTCGTCATCGGCCGCACCGACAGCCTGGCTGTCGACATCGGTCCGGTGATCACGGCCGAAGCAAAAAGCAATATCGAAAAGCATATCGACGCCATGCGCGACATCGGCGCCAACGTCGAGCAGCTCGCCCTGACAGCAGAAACCGCAAACGGCACGTTCGTTCCGCCGACGATCATCCAACTCCGCCAGTTGTCGGACCTGAAGCAGGAGGTCTTCGGCCCCGTACTGCACGTGCTGCGCTATCGGCGCGACGATCTCGACCGGCTGATCGACGATATCAACGCCACAGGCTACGGCCTGACTTTTGGCCTGCACACGCGACTGGACGAAACCATCGCCCATGTGACAAGCCGCGTCAAAGCTGGCAATCTCTATGTCAACCGCAACATCATCGGCGCTGTCGTCGGCGTGCAGCCGTTTGGCGGCAGAGGGCTATCCGGCACCGGCCCCAAGGCCGGCGGTCCGCTCTATCTCGGCCGCTTGGTCTCGACACCTCCAGTGCCCCCGCAGCACAGCTCTGTCCACACCGATCCGGCGCTGCTCGATTTCGCCAAATGGCTGGATGGAAAAGACGCCAAGGCGATCGGCAGCGCTGCCCGCGAGAGCGGCCTTTGGTCCGCGCTCGGCCTGATATCGGAACTTGCCGGCCCGGTTGGCGAGCGTAACCTCTACGCCCTGCACCCGCGCGGAACGATCCTGCTGATGCCGGAGACGGCGGATGGGCTCTATGGGCAGCTATCCGCTGTGCTCGCCACCGGTAACAACGCCATCATCGACGCATCGACCGGGTTGGAAGCAGCACTGGAGGGCTTGCCAGCCAGCGTTTCGTCCAGGTTTTCCTTCAGTCCGAACTGGACAGCATCGGGGCCGTTTGCAGGTGCGCTGATCGAAGGCGAGGCTGAGCGTATCCGGGCTACCAATACCGCGATCGCCCAGCTGCCGGGGCCGCTGATCATTGTCCAGGCCGCATCGAGCCTGGAGCTGTCAGACAAACCCGACAGCTATTGCCTGCACTGGCTGCTGGAAGAGGTCTCGACCAGCATCAACACGACAGCCGCCGGCGGCAATGCCAGCCTGATGTCGATCGGCTAACCGGCCGCACGCCGATTTGAAAAGTGGCCGCTCGAGGCGGCCACCGATGTCTGGCTTGCAGGATAGGCCGGAATTACTCCGGCGCCTTCTGGGTCTGCATGCACTCGGTCAGGCCCATGAATGCCTTCTCGACACCTTCGAGCGGAAACTCGACGCTGCTGGCATTGGCCTTGACCGCGAGCGTCTTGCCCGTCGTCAACGCCGTGACGGCCTCGGTCGTGTTCGGCACGTCAATGGTGGCGGTGGCGTCGGTATCGGCGGTCGAGGAGAAATCCGTCGGAGCCCCGCCATCCACAGACCACGTACCTTTCACCGCATCGCCTTTGGCAATGGTGAACTTGGGCGAATTGGCAAACAGCACGACCTTGTCGCCGACGGCGAGAAGCCCAACTCCGGCATCTATGTTCTGCGCCAGGCAGCCGGTGAAACTATCGCCGTCCTTCAACGGCATGACCGCAAAATCAGCGGCATCGGTAGCACCGGAAAGCAACAGGGCGGCGAGCGCCATGCTGGAGAATTTGAACCTGTTCACGGATGTTTCCTTTGTGGGAGAGGTTTGGGAGTTCGGCACGACAAGTCATCCACGAGGCAAGACAGCCTGTGCGGATGAAAATTGGACAGCGATGGCTACCCGCTGCAGGCTTAGTGATTATCCCGCGGAATTCCCTTCGTCTGGGCGATACGCTGGTAGTTGACCGCCGGCTCGAGCACCGCGCCGGTTTCCAGCTGACCGACATAGGCGCGCTGTATTTCCTGCCACGGCGTCTGGCTGTCGGGATAGGCATAGCCCCCGGCGGCCTCGAGCGCCCGGCGCCTTGATGCCAGTTCCTCATCATCGACAAGGATATTGGCCGACCCCTTGTTGAGATCGATACGCACGATGTCACCGGTGCGCAGCAGGGCCAGCGTACCGCCGGCTGCGGCTTCCGGTGAGGCATTGAGGATCGACGGCGAGCCTGACGTGCCGGACTGGCGTCCATCACCGATGCAGGGCAATGAGTTGATACCCTGCTTCAGCAGATAATCGGGCGCCCGCATGTTGACGACCTCGGCGGCGCCGGGATAGCCGATGGGACCGGCACCGCGCATGAACAGGATGCTCTTGAGGTCGATCGCGAGCGCCGGATCGTCGATCCGCGCATGATAATCCTCAGGCCCGTCGAAGACGATCGCCCGGCCGGTAAACGCATCCGGATCTTCGGGATTGGAGAGATAGTGCGCTCGGAATTCCGGCGAGATGACGCTGGTTTTCATGATCGCCGATGAGAACAGATTGCCTCGCAACACCCGGAAACCGGCTCGCTCCTTCAAGGGACGCTCGAACGGGCGGATGACCTTTTCGTCTTCTGTCCTGGAGTTCGAATAGTTCTCGCCGACAGTGCGGCCATTCACGGTCATCGCATGGGTGTCGAGCAGGCCGTGCTTGATAAGCTCGCCCATCACGGCCGGCACGCCGCCGGCGTGATAATAATCCTCGCCCAGATATTCGCCGGCCGGCTGCAGGTTGACCAGCAGGGGAACATCCTCGCCGTGGGTCTGCCAGTCGTCGATATCGAGCGCGACGCCGATATGCCGGGCGAGCGCGTTCAGATGGATCGGCGCATTGGTCGAGCCGCCGATGGCAGAATTCACCTTGATCGCATTGACGAAGGCTTCACGGGTGAGGATATCCGACGGTTTCAAGTCTTCGCGAACCATCTCAACGATCCTGAGGCCCGTCTCGTAGGAGATCTCCTGGCGATCGCGGTAGGGGGCCGGGATCGCGGCTGCAACGGGCAACTGCATGCCTAGCGCTTCGGCCAGCGAATTCATCGTCGTCGCCGTGCCCATGGTGTTGCAATAGCCGGTCGACGGCGCCGAGGAAGCAACGAGCTTCAGGAACCCCTTCTGGTCGATTTCACCCTTGGCCAGAAGCTCGCGTGCCTTCCAGATGATGGTGCCGGAGCCCGTGCGCTCGCCGCGAAACCAGCCGTTCAGCATCGGGCCGACGGAGAGCGCGATGGCCGGAATATTGACCGTGGCCGCCGCCATCAGACAGGCCGGCGTCGTCTTGTCGCAACCGATTGTCAGCACCACGCCGTCCAGCGGGTAGCCATAGAGCACTTCGACGAGCCCGAGATAGGACAGGTTGCGATCAAGTCCGGCCGTCGGCCGCTTGCCGGTCTCCTGGATCGGATGGACCGGAAATTCGATGGCGATGCCGCCGGCGTCGCGGATGCCCTCGCGGACGCGCTTGGCGAGCTCCAGATGGTGGCGGTTGCAGGGCGACAGGTCCGAGCCAGTCTGCGCGATACCGATAATCGGCCGCCCCGACTGCAGCTCGTCGAGGCTGAGGCCGAAGTTCATGTAGCGCTCGAGATAGAGGGCCGTCATGTCCGGATTTTGCGGATTGTCGAACCAGGCGCGCGAGCGCAGCGGCACGTCGTCCGGCAACGGGGTCGGAACGGAACGGGGTGTTTTCTTGTCCATTGACGGTATCCACGATTGGCGATGAATCAACCACCAGATTACTGGATCGTGGTGGATTGTATAAGCCAATTCGTATGGCTATGCGGAGTGCAGATCGCCGATTGCACCAATCTTGAGCCACCCGCTTTCGTGAACGACATCGGGGCGTTGACCGGCCGCAAACGGCACCGCCCGTCGGGCAAGCGGTGCCGTCGCCGGTCTCTCTATCAGGCCACGGGGGACGGTGCGCCCTGCAATTGGTCGACCGCTGCAATCACGCCTCGAAGCTCCGCCAGCCCCTTCAGCCGTCCGATGCAGGAATAGCCCGGATTGACGATTTTCTCCTGGTCGTCGATCAGCAGATGCCCATGGTCGGGACGCATCGGAATGACGCAGTCGCTGCGCCCGGTGGCCAGGCGCCGACGCTCCTCGCCGCGCAGCACGGAAATCAGCGACACCATGTTGACGTCGCCGCCGAGATGTTCGGATTCGACGAAGGACCCGTCTGCTTCCTTGCTGACGTTTCGCAAGTGGGCGAAATGAATATGCTCGGCGAAACGGGATGCGAGGCCGACCACATCGTTGCCGGCGCGCGAGCCGTAGGAGCCGGCGCATAGCGTGATGCCGTTGGCGGGTTCATCGACGGCATCGAGAAGGGTCTGGATATCCTCGGCCTGTGAGACAACGCGCGGCAGGCCGAACAGTGAAAACGGCGGATCGTCGGGATGGATCGCCAGCCTGACGCCATTTTCTGCCGCGACCGGCACGACCTCGCGCAGGAACTCGACCAGATTGGCGCGCATGTCATCCGAGGAAAGGTCGTCATAGGAAGCAATCTGGCCGCGAATGGTTTCGCGGGTGTGGCTGTCCTCTCCACCCGGCAGGCCGGCAATGATGTTCTTCTCGAGCGTCAGGATGTCAGTATCCGTCATCGCCTCATGACGGAGGCGGGCAGCCTCGATGATATCGACCGCATAGCTGTCTTCTGCCCCGCGCCGCTTCAGCACAAACAGGTCATAAGCGGCAAAATCCACCATGTCGAAGCGTAGCGCAAAGCCTCCCGCCTCGGTCGGAAAGAGCAGGTTCGTGCGCGTCCAGTCAACGACCGGCATGAAATTGTAGCAGACGACGGGAACGCCACCTTTGCCGAGATTGGCGAGGCTCTCTTTCCAGGCATCGACATAACGCCGCCAGTTCTGATTGCGCAGCTTGATAGCGGAGTTGACCGGAATGGATTCGCAGACCGACCAGACCATCCCGGCCTTTTTCACCAGCGCCATCCGCTCCGCGATATCGTCCGGCGTCCAGACGCGACCGTCATAGATGTGATGTAACGCCGTCACGACGCCATGTGCGCCCGCCTGCCGTGCGTGAGATAGGGTCACGGGATCTTCCGGCCCGAACCAGCGCCAACTTTCCAGCATGTCATCCTCCATGTAATGTTGGGCAATTAAAGCAAGAATATTTCAAATGACAAGTCGAGATCGCATATTGCGCCTTTAAGCCCAACATAATAATCTTGTTAACGGCGAGGAGTGAGGGACAAGGATGGAGGACGGCAGCAGGGCTTCGGCCGTCGACGACGTGGTCCGCCAGATCCGCGAGATGATCCGCGAGCGCGGCATGGGCGTCGGCGACATCTTGCCGGGAGAAGCGGAACTGGCCGTGCAGTTCGCCTCCAGCCGCAATACCGTGCGCGAAGCATTCCGGACGCTAAAAGCCTATGGCGTCGCCGAATCGCGACAAAAGATCGGCGCCGTTCTCACCGACCAGCATCAGCACGCCATGCAGCGGCTGTTCGCATTCGCGATGGATGTGTCGGTCGATGCCTTTCGCGATATCCAGGGCTATCGCCGGCTGACCGAGATGAACCTGTTCGACCCGCTCATGCAACGCCTGACGCCCGGAATGCTGGATGAAATGGACGCGCTCAACCAGACCATCCTTACATCCGAAAACGCCGAGCAGGCCTCCGAGCGCGATTTCCAGTTTCACACCCTGTTGGTCGATGCCGCCGGCAACCGCACGCTGTCGGAAACCTACGGCATGTTGCGGCCGGTCATCCAGCGCCTGATGATGGCCGGCAAATCGCAGCGGCTGACGCTGGAAGCCGTCGTCGGCGAGCATGCGGACATTGTTGCCGCCCTGCGCCATCGCAACCGTATCGCCTTTTCCTACCATATGGACCGACATCTCGACGCCGGTCTTCAATTCATTCCCGAGGCGCCGCGAGCGACGCCGCACGCCAATCGCAGCATGCCGCGTAAAGGACGCCGATAATGCCAGAGTTTAGTAACAAGGTAGCGCTCGTCACAGGAACCACCGGCATTGGCCGCGCCGTGGCCCTGCATCTCGCCCGCGAGGGGGCAGCGGTCGCAGCCGTCGGGATCGACGCGGCGGCAAATATCGAGCTGCAAGGCTTGGCAGACGCCGAACAGCTGTCGCTTATCGTCCTCACCGCAGATGCCTCTATCCCAGAGATGGTAGGCACCGCCGTGACGGAAACCGTATCCCGCTTCGGCGGCCTCGATATCATCGTCAACGCGGCAGCCGTTCACCCCTATGGCGATGCGACGGAGACATCCTTCGAGACCTTCATGCGCTGCATGGCGGTGAATGTCGGCTCGATCCACCTCACCGCGCAGTTTGGCGTGCCGGAGATGCGCAAACGCGGCGGCGGGGCGATTGTAAACCTGTCCAGCGTCCAGGGTCACGCCTGCCAGCAAGGCGTCTCCGCCTATGTGGCGTCCAAGGGTGCAATCCACGCGATGACGCGCGCCATGGCACTGGATTTTGCCGCTGACCGGATCCGCGTTGTCTCGATCAGTCCGGGGTCGGTGCGCACGCCCATCCTCGAACTCGCAGCCCGGACGTTCGGCGGGCCGGATGTCGATATAGACGATGCGTTCCGTCGCTTCGGCGAAGCCCATCCGCTCGGTCGTATCGGCGAACCGGAAGAGGTGGCGGCCTTGGCGGCCTTCCTTGCCTCCGACAAGGCGGCGTTCATCACCGGCTCCGACCACCGCATCGACGGCGGCCTGACCGCCGGCATCGGCGTCAAGTAATCATCAGGCAGGCGGAGACACACTATGACAGCATCGATGAAACGCAGCGAAATCAACAGGATCATCCGCGATGCCGAGGCGTTCATGCGCTCGTTCGGGTACATCCTGCCGCCCTTTGCAAAGTGGTCGCCAAGCGAGATGCAGGCGCGCAAGGCCGAGATCGGCAATATCGTCGATGCGAACCTCGGTTGGGATATCACCGACTTCGGGCTTGGGGATTTCTCCAGATCCGGTCTCTTCCTGTTCACCGCCCGCAATGGCAGGTTTGCGGATCTGCAGAAGGGACGCGGGATGCTCTACGCCGAGAAGGCGATGATTTCCCGCAACGGCCAGGTGACACCGAGCCACACCCATGTGCTGAAGGCCGAGGACATTATCAATCGCGGTGGCGGCACCCTGGTGATCGAACTGTTCGGCGATACCGACGGGCACTGCGACCGCACCAAGGGCACGCAGGTTTTCTGCGATGGCCTGTTACGGACGCTTGCCGCCGGCGAAAAGCTAAGGCTTGCGCCCGGCGAGAGCGTGACGCTGATGCCTGGTGACTGGCATGCCTTCTGGGCTGAAGACGGTGATGTCTTCTTCGCCGAAGTCTCGACTGTCAACGACGATGCCACGGATAACATCTTCGATGATCCCGCCGTGTCGCGCTTTTCCGGCATAGAAGAGGACGAGGCGCCGCTGCATCTGCTCGTTTCCGACTATGCGACATGGCTACGCTAACGGCGAAATTGATTTGTAGGATGGCAAAGGCTATCGATCGTTGAAATCGCAAGCTCAACCATGGAGGCGCTACATGTCCGAGAATTTACAAAACTGGCAGCCACGCCCGCGTCCGGAGCGCAAGATCCTCCAGGGCCGCTATGTCCGCCTGGAGCCCCTCAATGCCGCGAAGCATGGCGATGGCCTGTACGAGGCCTCAGCGGTATCA
The DNA here is from genome assembly GCF_007000325.2 of Rhizobium rhododendri. Lineage (GTDB taxonomy): Bacteria > Pseudomonadota > Alphaproteobacteria > Rhizobiales > Rhizobiaceae > Rhizobium > Rhizobium rhododendri. The sequence continues at coordinate 3,121,288 of NZ_CP117267.1, forward strand.
GACATCGACAGCCGGTTTGCATGGTTGCCGGATTATCCTCCGGAAAACCGGGCGGCCTTCCAGCCATGGCTCGACAATGCCGAAACAAGCAATGATCCACTCTTTTTCACATTGATCGACGAGGTAAGCGGCAAAGTCGCCGGGCGCCAGGCCTTGATGCGGATCGAACCGGCACCCGGAGTGATCGAGATCGGCAATATCTACTGGGGCCCGCTCGTCTCCCGCAAGCCGGCAGCCACCGAGGCGTTCTTCCTGTTTGCCAGCTATATCTTCGACGCGCTCGGCTACCGCCGCTACGAGTGGAAGTGCAACAACCGCAACGACCCCTCAAAGCGCGCCGCCGAGCGATTTGGCTTTCAGTTCGAGGGCATTTTTCGCCAGCATCTGGTGGTGAAGGGCGAGAACCGCGACACGGCCTGGTATTCAATCATCGATAAGGAATGGCCGGCATTGCGCAAGGCCTACATAGCCTGGCTCGACCCAGATAATTTCGACGCGGCTGGAAAACAAAAACGCCAGCTCGAGGAGTTTCGAGCCGGCTGATTATCAGCGCGGATCGCGCCTCGCTGGAAGAGCCATCGCTACAGCGGGAGTGATGCCCCGCGACCGATTCCGCTCTGCGAGACGCTTGGTCTCCAGATGGTCGGCATAATAAAACTGTACGACGATGCCGAACACGACGAACAGCGGGCCGACGACATGGTCGTTGTTGGTAACATAAAGCAGCACCTGACCAGTCATCGCCAGGATCGTGCCGGCCGCAAAGATGTTCAGCGAGTGGCGGCCAAGCACGGTCAAAGGATTGTCTGAAGACAAACGCAGCCAGCGCGAGATGGCGGGGATGTTGATCACCAGATAAGCCAAGGCCAGCACATGCAGCAGTCGCGGCAGCGACAGGAATGTCTTGTCGAAGCCGATGATGACCGGCGGCAGTCCTGTTGAGGCCAGGAACTCGCCCAAAACCCAGAGCTTGAAGGTCACCCAGACGAAGGACAGCGCGACATAGCCGGCGGCGAGGCCAAACAGCGCCGGATGCTGCGGCAGCTTTCCGCCGCGACGAACGTGCATCATGCAGACAACGCCGATGACGAACAGGAACTGCCAGGACAGCGGATTAAGGAACCAGAAGCCTGGAAGCAGGAAGTTGTGAGGCGCGATCTGGTAGACGCCGGCTGCCATCCAGACGGTTGCCGAAATCAGCAACAACAGCTTCGGGCTGAGCGCCTCGAGCCAGAGGATCGCAGGCACCATCAACAGCAATGCGCCGTACATGGGCAGGATGTTGTTATATCCGATCTGGTGACCCAGCAGCAGAAGCGATGGAATACCTGCCGTGAGGTTGGTCAGTACAGGCAGGATGTTGATCTCGCACAGAAGGCCGGGGCGGCTGAACAGCCAGGCTCCGGTGATGAACAGGCCAATGGTCATGAACGTTGTGATCATGTGGGCCATGTACAGCGTTCCAGCCCGCCTAATAGCCTTGTAGGAAGCCGCCAGCCTGTTGCCCACGACGAAGCGCCCGCCGTAGGCAAGCGCTATAGAGATACCCGAAATCAGAACAAAAGCCTCAGCCGAATCAGAGAAACCAAAATTCTTGGTCGTCAGATTTTCGAAGATCTGTCCTGGTACATGATTGATGAAGATTGCGATCAACGCCAGCGCTCGCAGCACGTCGAGTCTGGTATCGCGCCCTCCGGCACCCGCTTGTGGGCCTGTTTTTCCCGTCGACAACGGATTTGTCCTGAGATTGGGAGCCATCAGGTTCTCTCCTGTTCGGGCTTGAAACGCGAAGGCGGCCAAAGGGTTCCCCCTTTTGGCCGCCTGCGTCAATTCGAGTCGGTTCAAAAAAGAGTGACTATTGGCCGATCGCGAATCCTTCGTCGGGATTGGCGATCTCCGTGCCGTTGATAGTGACAAGGTAGCCTTCCGCATTGGACGGTTTTGAGACCGAAATGCGATATTTTGTGTCTGAAAGATCAAGTTCAGCCGTAAAGCCGTCCCATGCCGAGGGCAAGGCGGGCTTCACGTAAAGGTGACCATTGGCGACACGGATCCCCAGCAAACCTTCGATGGCGACACGGTACATCCAGCCCGCAGAGCCGGTGTACCAGCTCCAGCCGCCACGTCCGGCCAGTTGTCCTTCGCCGTAGATATCGGCAGCAACCACGTAGGGTTCGACCCGGTATTGGTCGCTCGCAGCCTTGTCCAGCGCGTGGTTGACGGGATTGAGCAGGTTGAAGCAACGCCACGCATCGTCACCACGACCCATTTCAGCCAGCGCCAGGACAACCCACGTCGCGGCATGGGTATACTGCCCGCCGTTTTCGCGAACGCCCGGCGGATAGGACCGGATGTAGCCGGGGTCGCGTGGCGACTTGGCGAATGCCGGTGTAAACAGCCGGATAATGCCCTTGTCGTCATCCACCAGCCGCTCAAGAACGGCATCCATGGCTTTTTCACCACGAGCCCGGTCGCCTTCGCCGGACAGGATGTTCCAGGATTGGGCAATCGAATCGATCTGGCATTCGAAGTTCTCGTTCGAACCGAGCGGTGTGCCGTCATCGAAATAGCCACGACGATAGTAACCGCCATCCCAGCCTGCCGTTTCCAACGCCTTCTTCAGTTCCGGCAGATGGGCCGACCAGCGTGCAACCCGCTCGCTGTCGCCACGGGCTTCGGCGTAAGGGATGAAGGATGTCAGCGTACCCGCCAGGAACCAGCCGAGCCACGTGCTTTCACCACGGCCGAGCATGCCGACGCGGTTCATGCCGTCGTTCCAGTCGCCACCGAGGATCAGCGGCAAGCCGTTTCCGCCCTTGCGACGGATAGCAAGGTCGAGGGCCAGCGCCGCATGTTCGTAGAGGCTGACCTTGTCCGAAGAAACCTCCGGCTTGTAGAAGGCATCGTGCATCCCCGATGTCAGGGAGGCGCCCTCTACGAAGGCAAGTTCTTCGTCGAGCAGTGCCCGGTCGCCGGTCACGGTGCAGTACTGGTTGATCGCGTAGGCGAGCCAGACCACGTCGTCCGAGATATGCGTCCGGACGCCGGCACCTGTTCCCGGCAGCCACCAATGCTGGACATCGCCTTCGTGGAACTGGCGCGAGGCGGCATTAAGGATCTGCTTACGGGCAAGCTCCGGCGAATGCGTCAGGAACGCCAGCGTATCCTGCAACTGGTCGCGGAAGCCGAAGGCGCCGCTCGCCTGATAGAAAGCGGTGCGTGCCATGATGCGGCAGCCGAGGCTCTGATAGGGGAGCCATGCATTGACCATGTTGTTCATCGCCTTGTCAGGCGTCGAGATCTGCAGCCGACCTGTGAAGCCGTTCCAGAAGGTCTTGCTGGCCTCGAGCAGGTCGTCGAAGCTCTCCGACCGGATTGCCGACACGAGAGTGCGAGCCTCTTCAGTGGACGCAGTATCGCCCATGTAGAAGCAGACATCCCGCTGTTCGCCAGCCTCCAGCGTCACGTCGATGGCCATCGCGGCGCACGGGTCGCCCTCGAGATCGAGTGAGCCGGATAGGACGGCACCAGAGACGACAGCCTGCGGCAGCTGGATCGAACCGGCCCGACCGATGAACTCACGGCGGCTGGAGGAGATGCTACCCACCGTTTCGCTGGCCGCCATGAAGGCAACATGACGCGAATAGTCGATGCTGTAGGGGTTGCTCGCAAACAACGCTCCGGTCTCGGAATCCTGCGACGACAGGATGAACGGCCCCGTCTTGCGCGGATTGTTGCCGAGAACCCATTCTGCATAATTGTAGAGACGCAGGCGGCGAACCGCCGTGCCCTCGTTGCGCAGCCGCAGGCGTGTCATCTTGACAGGACGCGTCCGGTCAACCGTCTGGGTGACTTCGAGCGAGATTTCGTCCTGCACGCTGGTGAAGACCGAATAGCCAAGGCCGTGACGGGCTTCGAATGCAGCGGATGGACGGCGCGACAGGGCCGCATAGGGCGTCATGACAGCACCGCTGACGAGATCGGCGACATAGAGCGCCTCGCCCGGACGGTTGATGACCATGTCGTTGGACCAGGAGGTCAGCTGGTAGTCGCGAGAGTTCGCGCTCCATGTGAAGGCAGCACCTTCGGCCGCGACATGGAAGCCGAAATTCTCGTTGGATATGACGTTGATCCACGGCTGCGGCGTCGACTGGCCACCGAACAGGCGCACGACATATTCGCGGCCGTCGCTGGAGAAGCCGCCATAGCCGTTCCAGAAGTCTAGATCGCCCTTGTCTACCATCGAAGCCGGCGCCGAAACTGGCTGCGTCGTCGTGGCAACCACGGTGGTACGCCGCATTTCGGGTTCACTTGTATGCGTCGATGTCGCAAGCGAAGGCGCACGGGTGATCTGGTCGACGATCGTCCCGTTGCGGGCATGGAAGACGACGCGCGATGCCGCCAGCACTGCCTGGTAGGTTTCAGGCTCCATCAGGTCCTTGCGCGCTGCAAAGATATGCGGGCGCAAGCCTTCGCCCTGGCTCGAATGGCGGACGGATTCGCAAAGCGCATCCAGATCGTGCTGCATGTCCTGCGCATAGGACGCAGCCCGCTCGTTCATGATCACCAGATCGGCGGTGATGCCGCGCGAACGCAGGTATTCCTGGGCACTCAGCGCTTCCTTGGCGATTTCGAGATCGATATCGTCATTGATGCGCAGCGTGAAGATCGGGTGATCGCCGGAGATCGCCAGCGGCCACAGCGCCGACTGCGGCTGCAGCCCTGCGTGGACCACGGCTGCTTCGGCCCTCAGGTGCATATCAGGATAAACCAGATAACGGGCCAGATGCTGGAATATCTTCGCATGTTGCGAAGTCACGCCGATCTGGCGCATCTGAACCTGTGTCCGGGTCCAGGCATGAACCATTTCCTGACCGAATGCATCGGGATTGCGGAAGCGCTCGACAGCCCTGTCGATATCTTCGCGGTTCGGGGCAGCGATCGTCCAGAAGATGACGCTGACCTTCTTGCCGGCCGGAACGCGGATGACACGGCGCAGCGAAAGGCAGGCGTCGAGCGTAAATCCATCGGTGCCGGAGAGGCTTATGCCAGGGTCGAAGGCGGCAGCCTCCCCAAGGCTGCGGCCGCGTCCGATGAAGCGACGGCGATCGGTTTCGAACTCGGTCGGTCGTTCGGAGCCAGCATTGTCGACGACCATGTGGGCCATCGTCATATCCGGTTCGTTAGGATCGCGCTTGTTACGCTCGACACGGATGACATCGCCAAGTTCACCGATTTCGGTTTTGACGAACATCCGGGCAAAGACCGGATGGGCTGCGTCGACATCCTCGTTAGCGATGACGGGCTCGAGATAGGACGTCACTTCGATGAAGCGATCTTCAGAGCCGGCATTGTGCAGAGTGACACGCCGACCTTCGGCATCGTGGTCGGTGGCGATGATGCACTCGACGTCGGAGGTCAGCTCCCCAACCGTCTTGCTGTACTCGGCCTTGTCGTCGCTGAAGATGACGCTGGCCTTCTCGCCCTCGATGCTGCGCGGCTCAGATGTCGCCGACCACCACTGGTGGGAGACCGTATCGCGCAGGAAGATGAAAGTGCCCCAGCGATCCTCCGTCGGATCGGGCTTCCAGCGAGAAACGGCAAGACCGTTCCAGCGCGAGTAGCCTGAACCTGTCGCGGTCAGCATGACGGAATAGTGGCCGTTCGACAGAAGGGCGATCTCGCGGTCCTGGCGCGCAGGATTGCTGATCTTGCGGACTTCCGCCTTCAGCAGGTCCTCCTGGATGTTGGCCGGAGCATCGGTCTCGTGCTTGGCGGCCATGACCGGGATATCGCGCGGTGCCTTTTCCTGAAGCAGCAGTTCGGCGGCCTCGATCACTGGATCGGCGTGGAACAGCTCGCGAAGCCTGCCGTTGAAGGCAACGTTGGCGACGGCTGCGATCGACATGCCATGATGGTGGGCATAATAATTGTAGACGATCGCGAACTTCTTGCCGTCCGGGACGCGGGTGGGCGTAAAATCGACGGCATCGTGGAAGCCGTACATGCCGAGAGCGCCGACCTTGCGCAGTCGGTTGAGGTTTTCGAGCGCTGCCTCCGGATCGTACATGGCGGCCAGCAACGAGGCATAGGGCGCGATGACGGCATTCTGTCCGAGACCACGCTTCAGGCCGAGCGAGGGCACGCCGAAGTTGGTGTACTGATAGTTCATCTGATGGTCGCGGGCGTTGAAAGCCGCTTCCGAGATACCCCACGGCACGCCGAGGCGACGGCCGTAGTTCATCTGCTCGATGACGATCAGGTTGTTCGTCTGGTTGAGAATACCCCCTTGGCGCTCCTGCATGACCAGCGGCGGCATCAGGTATTCGAACATCGAGCCCGACCACGACACCAGCGCACCACGCGAGCCGACCGGCACGACCTGACGGCCGAGACGATACCAGTGCTCCGTCGGCAGGTCGCCCTTGGCGATGGCAAAGAGGCTGGTAAGGCGGGCTTCCGAAGCCAGCAGATCGTAGCAGGCAGCATCGAGCTCACCGCTTTCGACACGGTAGCCAATCGACAGCAGGCGCCGTTCCGGGCGGAAAAGGAAGGCAAAATCCATCGAGAAGGCGATATCGCGGGTGCGATCGCGCAGGTCGATCAGCCGCTGGCGCAGTGCCTCGACATTGGAGAGGTCGAAGACGCTGTCGGCAATATGGGCTTCGCAGACCTGGATCAGCGATTCCGACCAGCGAATGACTTCGGCACTCTGCGGCGACTTGACCTCGTGATCGAGATTGGCCGCGAGCTTCTTGATGTCGCGCGCGAGCACGGCAAGGTTGATGACGCGGATCGAGGCAAACTCGTGCTCGCGCTTGACCGCAGCAAGAGCGTTCTGAAAACCGATGATGCGCTCTTCGAGACGGCGGCGCAGAGGACGCACGGTCTTGCGGTCGTCGGGAAGGTCCGCAAGGATTTCCTGGAGAACGCCGGAGACATCGCCGACGCCATCGAGATTGCCCTGCATATGCGCCGACGGTGCTTCTGCCCAAATACGGCATGCCGAGGAAACGGCGATCAGGTGTCCGGCAAGGTTACCGCTGTCCACGGCCGAGACATAGCGCGGCCCGAGCGTCTTCAACGTGTCCGTATGATACCAGTTGAGCAGGTGACCGCGGTATTTTTCCATCCGATCGACGGTGGCGATCGTCTGCTCGAGACGGGTGATTGTCTCCTCGAACGACAGCCAGCCGAAATGACGGGCTGACACGACCGACAGGAGATAGACGCCGATATTGGTCGGCGACGTCCGCGGGGCGACCACGGCGTGCGGCGTCTGCTGGATGTTGTCCGGCGGCAAGAAGTTCTGCTGCTCGACGACGAAGGCTTCGAAATAGCGCCATGTGCGGCGGGCAATCTTGCGCAACTCGGTCGACACATGCTCGGAGACATGCAGCTGGTCTTCGGTTTCCGCCGACTGGCTAACATAATAGGCAACTGCCGGCGACAGGACCCAGAGGACGACAAAGGGAATGCCGACCAGATAGGCGTTGCTGCCGCTGAGTGCGGCAAGCCCTAGGGCTAGCACCGCCAGAACCGGCGCCTGCCACATGACCTTGTAATGGCCAAGAATAGTCGTCTGGGCCGCGGCCTGGGCGCTTGCAGCCGTACGCCACTGCAGCATGAGCTTGCGGCTGACGAAGGTGCGGTAGATGGACCGGCCAATGGCGTCTGCCATGCCGCAGGCGGAATCCGCCAGGAACACGATACGCAACGCCACTTGGGCATTGGCATCGCGGATATCGGTCCAGACGGTATAGAGGTGAGCGCGGGCGACGATATCGCTGGTGCGAGGGATGATGCCGTTGATAAGGCCGAGCGTCGGGGCGACGAAGAGGCAGAAGATCAGCACGATCTGCCAGATCAGCGCCGAGAACGGCGCCATCAGATACCAGCCTAGCACGGACGCGAAGAACCACGCGATCGGCGTCAGCGAGCGGCGCAGGTTGTCGAACATCTTCCAGCGTCCGAGGCCGGTAATGCCGCGCGAGGGATTGAAGATGTACGGCAGCAGCTGCCAGTCGCCACGCGCCCAGCGGTGCTGACGCGAAACCTCGACCTCATAGCGGATCGGGAAGTCTTCGACGAGTTCGCAGTCGGTGACGAGAGCGCAGCGCGCCATCGAGCCTTCAAGCAGATCGTGGCTGAGAACGGAGTTCTCGTCGATCTTGCCGCGCAGGGCATTTTCGAAGGCGTCGACGTGATAGAGGCCCTTGCCCGTGAACGTGCCTTCGCCAGCCAGATCCTGGTAGACGTCGGAAACGGTGAAGACGTAGGGGTCGAGGCCGCGATTGATCGAAAAGACGCGCTGGAAGACGGACGCGTCCTTGCCCGTCGTCAGTGACGGCGTGACGCGCGGCTGCAGGACACCGTAGCCGCTGATGACGCGCTTGGTTTCCGGATCGACCACCGGCCGGTTGATCGGATGGTAGAGCTTGCCGACGAGCTTTGTCACGGTATCGCGCATCAGGCGCGTGTCGGAATCCAGCGTCATGACATACTGGATGTCCTTCGGGATGACATTGGCGCCAGGAAGGAATGTCGTGTCGCGGTCACCGCGCAGCAGCAGGTTCAACTCGTGCAGTTTGCCGCGCTTGCGCTCCCAGCCCATCCAGACGTCTTCGGCAGGATTGTAGAGGCGACGACGGTGCAGCAGGTAGAACCGAGTCTTGCCGTCGAAATTGTAGCGCTGTGACAGGTTGCCGATTTCGCGGCGCGCATAATCCAGTACTTCCAGATCGGCCGGCGTCTCCTCGACCTTGCTGTCCGGCCAGTCGCTGAGCAGCGCGAAGTAGATTTCGCCGCGCGGGTTGGCGAGATAGTGGACCTCGAGATTGCGCACCAGTTCGTCGACGCTGTCGCGATTGGAGATCAGCGTCGGGACGACGACCAGGGTGCGGGCGTCTTCGGGAATGCCCTCCTTGAATTCGTATCCGACAAGCCGAACTGGCGTCACGAAAAGGGTGATGAGGGTGTTGAAGAGCCCCGTGGCGCCTTCGGAGGCAGGCAGCGAGAACATCAGCAGCAGGACGATGGTCTCGGCCGCACCCATGCCGGCGCGCACCATGAAGGTGCCGACAATGGCCATGGCAAGAATGGTCAGCAGCACGACCGGGCCGGCGATCGCAAACCAGCGAAGTCTGCGGACTTGGCGGACAAAATGCTGCACCGGCAGTGGCTTGTAGTGGATAGCCTCTTCCAGCTTCATGCGCTGTGTGCCGACGAGGAAGCCGCCGACGTTCGGTTCGTGAGACTGGGGCTCGGCAGACGCCTTGGCCGCAGCCGTCATGTCGATGGCAATCTGGGCGATTTCGATTTCGGTCTTGTCAGACCGGCGCGCGAGCTTTTCGATCTGCTTGCGGTATTTGTTGCGCGACCCGGCATCGAGGGCGCCATAATCGGTCTCTGTCCAGAGCAGCTTGTCGACCTGGCTGACCTCCTCGACCCAGACAGACCATTCTGTGTCATCGATTTCGCGCAGGCTGCGGATGATATGCCCCATGGTGGCATTGCCGGCGGCAAGCCGCGTGTGCTCGGCCATCATGACTTCTTCGGAATCGGTACCGGCTGCCGCCATCCGCTGCTCGAGCCAGTCGATGGCGAGGCTCGATGTCTGCGATCCGTCGCGCAGGCGATAGAGGAACTGCGTCGCAAAGGTATTATCCTTCGTCAGCGGCTCCAGCGATTTCAGATATTCTGCGCATTTTGCAGGCTCGGCGAGCCGGATCAGTTCGTCAGCGGCCTCGTTCGCCTTGCCGCGCATGCGGCGGCTGTGCTCGACACGGATCGAGATGCGACGCAGATTGTCGACCAGCACGTAACGCACCAGCGACGGTAACGCCCAGAGCTCGCCGATCTTGAAGATCTCGTGCTCCTGGAAACCGTCGACGATGGCCATCAAGCCCTTGTAGGAGATCTGGCTGTGGGTATGAGCGACATAGAGCCAGGCCACGGCGAGCGCACGTGGCATGACCATGCCCTGAATGGTCATAGTCGGCAGCTGGCGATAGAATTTCTTCGGAAAATCCCGCCGAACTTCCTGGATTGCTTCTTCGACAATGTAGTGATTGTCCAAGAGCCATTCGGCCGCCGGCGTGATGGACTGGCCTGCCTCGACATCCGCTGCGGCCGCGCGATAGACGCGCAGGATTTCCGTTTCGTTTTCACGATGGCGGGCGAAGAATTCGAATGGCTTGAAATTCGGCAGCGTATCGGCGCCGTCACGTGCGAAGGCCTCCCCGCACTCCCTCAGCTGGTCGTTGGACAGGAAGCTTGCGCGTATCGAATCGTTGAGATCGACAAGCTTGGCTTCAGGAGCGCGCGGCGAAGGGGTCGGGGAAATTTCAGCTGACATGGGGCGGTCTGGATCCAAACGGAGTAAAGAGCATTCGCCGACAGAGCCATAAGCGCGATCACCATTCTGAGTTCAAATCCCGGAGCCCACCAGGCGCCAGGTATTTGCAAATGGCAACTTTACCGCTGCATGACCAAATTCGGCGGAGATTTTCACGGACCTCATGAGCCGACGGCATCGCGCCGTGGTTCACCCGCTCCATGAAACCTTGGAAGCACTCAATATAAATCAAGTGAGCGCGGCGGCAAGATTACATCAAGGCGATCAAATTCATCATACATTCCCCAAATTGCACCGCGAATCTCGCCGGCTGGAAGCCAGCGTGAGACGTGCCTACTCCCATAGGCCGGCAAAGATGAACTTAAACTGAACTGAGGCCAGAGATTGTGCATGACGGCAGCCGGGGCCTTATACACCGCTCCTCTCGGGATAGGAAATAATTGACAGAAAGCGGATCGGCAGGGTGATCAGAACCTCTGGACCGTGCGGCGCGTCGGCATCGAAGAACAGGCTGTCGCCCGGCAGCATCGTATAGAGCTTGTCGCCATGGCGGTACTTCACCTCACCCTCGAGCATGTAGATGAGTTCCAGGCCGTCGTGCTGGAAGGCCGGAAAGACATCTGAATCAGCGGTCAAGGTGATGAGGTACGGCTCGACCTGCAGGCCGCTGGCACTGTTGCCGATATGGCCGAGCAGGTTGTACTGGTGCCCGGCACGCGTGCCGCGCCGTTCGATCTCCAGCCCCTCCCCTGCCTTGACGAAAACCGCATTGCGCACCTCTTCAAACCGGCGGAAAAAGGCGGTGACGGGAACGCCCAATGCGGCGGCCAGCGACTGGAGTGTCGTCAGTGACGGCGAGGTGTTGCCGTTTTCGATCTTCGACAGCATGCCGAGCGAGATGCCGGTGGCGGAAGCCAGATCGGCGCCGGTAATGCCGAGGGTTTTGCGGAAAGCACGGACCTCGCGGCCGATGGCCACTTCGAGATTATTTTCCTTGGGGTCGCGCAGGGAATGCGGATCCTGCTTCAGGATCGGCTTGGCTGGGATTGTTTTACTCGACGTTACGGTCGCCTCGACGCTCTTGCGCGTCGCTTTGTTGTTTTCCATCCGAATATCCCATGCTGCTCGACATCCAAGCTTACTTGTTTCGGCAAATGCTTGCTATCGGGCATAGTCAGAATTTCTGAGTCGGCATGGACTTAACAACAAAACGGCGGCCGATGTGGCCGCCGTTTTCAATCGTATTGAATGTCGAAATCAAATCCGTCTTGCATAGACGACAGGACCGCAATCCGCGTGGAAAACGATCAGGTCCCGACGCCGCACACCATGGCAGCAACAAACGCGAACGCGGCAGCAAAAAGCACCACATGCAGGACTGTCTCCCACCGGCGCCGTTTGGAGATACCGGCCGTGACCGCAAGCCGGCGTCGCTCGGAAGACGGACCAAGCTCGTCTACAGACGCATTCGACAGGCCTATATTTGCCATATGCTGCCTCCGTTAGAAAGTTGCGCTCAAGCGCGAGCAGCTGTTATCGGGGATTGATCGTCGCATTGGGAGAGATGGATTTCCGCCCTCTGCCCCGGAGTGAAAAAATTAATCTTCACGAGGGTCAAAACAGAGAATTAGCAAAGAATGCGACGAGCCCAGAGCAGGGTCCGCTCAATGGCTCCGTCGACGACTGTCGGCGCCAACTGCTGGCGCTGTGTGACAGCGGTTTCCTCGTCAGCCACGGAAGCACCGGCTTCGATGCGCTTTGCCCGGACGGGCGGGTGAAGGTAACCAAGGGTCATGCCACCCATGAAAAACATACTGCACCTCCAGACCTTGGCGATCACGAAAGTTAACCGCCGTTAACGAGATCATGACAGAAATGCGGCAGCTGTCAATAGTCTATGGCGTTGGTCGTGTTTAAACCAATCGTTAACCATAACCTAAAAATATACACTTTAAAACATAGACTTAAGCGCGGGCAAAACCCTTGCTGGCGACCATGAGATTGCGTGTGTACTCTTCCGAGACGCGGCCGGCAGCTAGATCGACCGAGGCAAGCCGCTCCACCACGGAGCCGTTCTGCATGACGGCAAGCCGGTCGCACATGTGGGTGACGACGCCGAGATCGTGGCTGACCATCACGAAGGTCAGATTGCGATCGCGCCGGATCTGCTCGAGAAGATTGAGCACCTCCGCCTGCACGGAAGCATCGAGTGCCGAGGTCGGCTCATCCAGCAGCAAAATCGACGGCTCGACGATCAGGGCCCTTGCAATCGCCACCCGCTGCCGTTGGCCGCCGGAAAGCTGGTGCGGATAGCGGAAGCGAAATCCGGCACCGAGACCGACTTCGTCCAGCGCCCGGGTAATGCGCCGTTCGCCATCGTCTATCCCGTGGATCAGCAGGGGCTCAAGCAGCAGCCGGTCGATCGTCTGGCGCGGATGTAGCGACCCGTATGGATCCTGAAACACCATCTGCACCTCGCGGTAGAAGCTCTTGCTGCGCTTTGCGCCCTTCAGCGTTTCGCCTTCGATGCGGATCGTGCCTTCGCTGACCGGTGCCAGACCCGCAACGGCGCGCAGAAGCGTCGATTTTCCGGAGCCGGATTCGCCCACCAGCCCGAAGGACTGGCCTTTGTCGACGGAGATGCTGACGGCGTTCAGCGCGTAGTAGCCGTCATAGATGACGCTGAGATTGTTGATCGACAGGGTGGTGTTCATAGGGCCCACTCCGGCTTGCGCTCGAGCACCGGCAACGGATGGCGATCCTCGCCGATGACGGGCATGCAGTTCAGCAGGCCACGCGTATACGGATGCTGGGCATTGCGCAGTTCGGACGCCGGCAATTCCTCGACGATCTTGCCGGCATACATGACGATGACGCGATCACAGAACGACGATACCAGCCGCAGGTCGTGCGATACGAAAATCAGCCCCATGCCGCGCTCGGATACCAGCTTGTCCATGATGCGAAGGACATCGAGTTGCACTGTGACGTCGAGCGCCGAGGTCGGTTCGTCGGCGATCAGCAATTCCGGGCCGGCAATCAGCATCATGGCGATCATCACCCGCTGCCCCATGCCGCCGGAGACCTCGTGCGGATGCAGGTCGAAGACCCGTTGCGGCTCCCGGATTTGCACTGCTTCCAGCATGGCGAGCGCCCGGTCGCGGGCCTCCGCCTTGCTGACGCGCTCATGCGTGCGCAAAGTCTCGCAAACCTGCTTGCCGATCGTCATGACGGGATCGAGCGAATATTTCGGGTCCTGCAACACCATGGCGATCCGCTTGCCGCGCAACGCACGCCGCTCCTTCGACGAGGCTTTCAACAAGTCTATACCGTTGAAATTCAAAGCATCGGCGGTGACGATCCCGTGCGACTGGGTGAGGCCCATGATGGCGCGGCCGGTCTGCGACTTGCCGGAGCCGCTTTCGCCGACAATGCCGAGCCGCTCGCGGCCGAGAGTGAAGGAAACACCGCGCACGGCCTCGATCACGCCGGTGCGCGTCGGATAGCTGACCTTCAGATTGTCGACTGTCAGCATGGTCATCGGCCACTCTCCTGCGGATCGAGGGCATCGCGCAAACCGTCGCCGAGCAGATTAAAGCCGAGACTGACGATCAAGATGGCAAAGCCCGGCATTGCCGCCACCCACCATTGGTCGAGGATGAAGCGGCGGCCGGACGCGATCATCGCGCCCCATTCAGGCAGCGGCGGCTGGGCGCCGAGACCGAGGAAGCCGAGGCCGGCTGCGGTGAGGATGATGCCAGCCATATCGAGCGTCACCCGGACGATCAGCGACGAGATGCAGAGCGGCATGACATGGCGAAAAATGATCCGCAGCGGCGAGGCGCCCATCAGCCGGACGGCTGAAATATAGTCGGAGCGCCGCACCGTCATCGTCTCGGCCCGGGCAATACGGGCATAGGGTGGCCAGGAGGTGATGGCGATGGCGATGATGGCGTTCTGGATACCGGGGCCGAGGGCCGCGACAAAGGCGAGCGCCAGCACGAGCTTCGGAAAGGCGAGGAAAATATCGGTGATGCGCATCAGCACCGCATCCAGCCAGCCGCCGACATAACCGGACACCGTGCCGATCAGCAGCCCTATCGGTGCCGAAATGATGGCGACAAGCACAATCACCAGCAATGTCAGACGCGAGCCGTGCATGATCCGCGAAAAAATATCGCGTCCCTGGTCGTCAGTGCCGAGCAGATAGCCCTGGGCACCGGGCGGCAGCAGCCGGGCATTGGCGAGATCGCCGATAACAGGCGACTTGGTGGCGATCACATCGGCAAAGACGGCAATGAACAACAGGCCAAGGATAATTATCAGGCCGAGCACCGCCAGATGGTTGGCGGAAAACTGCCGCCAGGTGATATAGGCGCGGCCAAGCCTCGCCTGCAGCCGCGATTGCGGCCGGTCGGAGAGCAGCCATTGGCGGCGGGTGAGTGGCGCTGTTGGTGAGGTTGGACCCGTCATTGGCGTCGTGTCCTTGGGTCTAGTGTTCGGTAGAGAATGTCGGACAGAAGATTGATACCGATGAACACCGTGCCGATGACGATGGTGCCGCCAAGCACGGCGTTCATGTCGGCGTTCTGCAGCGAGTTTGTGATGTAGAAGCCGATGCCCGGCCAGGAGAACACGGTTTCGGTCAGCACCGACCCCTCGAGCAGGCCGGCATAGGAGAGCGCGATGACTGTCACCAGCGGGACGGCCGCGTTGCGCAGCGCATGCGCCCAGATGACCCGGGTTTCGGAGAGGCCCTTGGCCCGCACTGCGACGATATATTCCTGGCCGAGCTCGTTCAGCATGAAGCTGCGCGTCATGCGGCTGATATAGGCCAGCGAGAAATAGCCGAGCAGGGATGCCGGCAGGATGATGTGGCGGAAGACATCAGCGAAGACGTCCCATTCGCCCTGCAAGGCGGAATCGAGCAGGAACAGGCCTGTGATCGGCGTGAACGTATATTCGTAGGTGATATCGATACGGCCGGGAAAGGCTACCCATTTCAGCTTAGCGTAGAAGATCACCAGCGAAATCAGCGCCATCCAGAAGATCGGCACGGAATAACCGATGAGCCCGATGACGCGCACCAGCTGGTCGATCAGGCTACCACGACGCACGGCGGCCAGCACGCCGAGCGGCACGCCGATCACCGAACCGATGATCGTCCCGAGCGTCGCCAATTCGAGCGTGGCCGGAAAGGCGCGACGGATATCGGTCATGACGGGGTTCGTCGTCAGCACCGAGGTGCCGAAATCGCCAGAAAGCACACCCTTCAGATAAATGTAGAACTGCTCGTAGAGCGGCAAATCGAGGCCAAGCTCACGCCGTACCCGCTCGATCACATGCGCCGGCGCCCGGTCGCCGAGGATAGCGAGAACCGGGTCGATCGGCACCACGCGGCCGATGAAGAAGGTGACGGCCAGAAGACCGAGATAGGTGGTGATGGCGATGCCGACGAAGCGTAGCACGGCCTTGACGATGGGCATGGTGCGGCCAGTCGCGGGCCGCACCTCCATCCTGCGTTCAACTGTACTCAAGCGACCGATCCTTCCGGACTACTCCTTCGATATCGGCCAGACGAAGTTGGTGTCGAAGCTCGGACCGAGCGCAAAGCCCTTCAGGTCCTTCTTGTAAGCGGCGACTTCAATCTGCTGGAAGAGGATCGCAAACGGGCTGTTGTGCAGGAATTTCTTCTGAACGTCCTGGTACATCGCAGCGCGCTTGGTGGCATCCGGCTCGAACAGGGCAGCCCGGGTGATCTTGTCGAGCTCGGGAGTAACGAACGTGTTGCGCCAGGCCAGCGTCTTGGTCTTGCCGTCGTCGGAATTGTCCGGATTGGTGGTGAAGGTTTCCGCGTTGGAATTCGGATCCCAGTAATCCATGCCCCAGTTGCCGATATAGATATCGTGGTTGCGGGCACGATATTTGGTCAGGGTCTGCTTGCCGTCGCCGGGAATGATCTCGAGCTTGATGCCGGCCTGTCCCAGCGTCTGCTGGATCGACTGGGCAACGCCGGTGATCGGCTCGATGTTGCGCACGTCCATGGTAACCGTGAAGCCATCCTTGAGGCCTGCCTTGGCCAGCAGTTCCTTGGCCTTGGCAACATCCAGCGTGAACGGCTTTTCCTCGAGCGCGCCGAGCACGCCCTTCGGCTCGAACGTCTGGCGGATTTCGCCAACACCCTTGATCAGGGTCTTGCCGATGGCATCATAGTCGATCAGGTAGCGGAAGGCTTCCTGGACTTCTGGCTTGGCAAGGTTCGGGTTCTTCTGGTTGAGGCTGATGTAATAGACCGTGCCCTTCGGAGCATTGGTCACGGATACCTTGCCTTCCTTGGTCAGTTGATCGAGATCGCCCGGCTCGAGGTTGCGGGCAACATCGATGTCGCCGTTCTCGAGTGCCAGCCGCTGGCCGGAGCTTTCCTTCATGAAGCGATAGATGACGCGGGCAAGCTTCGGCTTTTCACCGTAGTAATTATCGTTGCGTTCCAGCACGATCGCTTCGTTGGCGCGCCATTCACGCAGCTTGAAGGGGCCGGAGCCCGCATAGCCGGTCTTCAGCCACTCGTTGCCGAAATCATTGTCGTACTTGTAGTCGGCCGACGGGGTGACGGCCTTGACGTGGTCGAGCACGAGCTTCTTGTCGACGACATTGGCGACGGTAGACGTCAGGCAATTGAGAACGAAGGACGGCGCATAGGCCTTGTCGACAGTGAAGGTAAACGTGGTCGCGTCTACAGCCTTCGCCTTGGTAGCGACGTTATCGCCGGTCAGGCCGAACTGTGTGAGGATGAAGGCGGGGCTCTTATCGAGCTTAACTGCGCGCTCGAACGACCATGCGACGTCGTCGGCAGTGATCGGATTGCCTGAGGCGAATTTCAGGCCCGGTTTCAGCTTGAATGTGTAGGTCAGGTGGTCGTCGGACACTGTCCAGCTCTCGGCCAGGTCACCCTTGACCTTGGTGGTGTCGGCTGTGTCGAGCCGGACCAGAAGGCTATAGGTATTCCCGGTGATTTCGGCGGTCGAAAGCTCGTAAGCTTCGCCCGGGTCCATCGAGATGATATCGTCGAAAGCGAAGCCTTCGACCAGCGTATCCTTCGGTGTTGCCGCAAAGGAAGCGACCGGCGCCGATGCCATAACGAGTGAAAACGCAGCGCTTGCCGCAAGGAGGCGGAAGTTGCGGTGGATAGTGCTGATGGTCATTTTCTATTCCCCTGTTTTTTAAAGTCTTATTTCTGCGAAACCTCAGTGACCGCTCGTCTCCCCCCAGGCGGACGCCAGGACCCGAAGCCAGTTTTCCCGGCATAATTTCACCAGATCGTCCTCACCATAACCAACGTTCCGGAGCGCAGCAATCAGCTTCTGGTTGCCGGCGGCATCGCCTATCTCGTCGGGAATGGTTGCCCCATCGAAGTCCGAGCCGAGGCCGACACAGTCGATCCCCATGCGCTGCACGAGATGATCGATATGGCGCACCATATCCTCGAGCGGCGTATCCGCGTCGGAGCGTCCGTCGGCGCGCAGCATGGCAGTTGCGTAGTTCAATCCGACGATGCCGCGGCTTTCCTTGATGGCGTCGAGTTGACGGTCGGTGAGGTTGCGCGCTACCGGCGTCAGTGCGTGTGAATTGGAATGGCTGGCGACCAGCGGCTGGTCGGTGGTCTTTGCCACATCCCAGAAGCCCTTCTCGGTAATGTGCGCGAGATCGATCAAAATTCCGAGCTCGTTGCAGCGCCGGACCAGAGCGAAACCTGCCTGCGTCAGGCCGGGCCCGGTATCCGGCGACATGGGGAAGGCGAAAGGAACGCCGTGGGCAAAGACATTGTTGCGGCTCCAGACCGGACCGAGAGAGCGCAGGCCGGCGGCATGGAATGTTTCCAGCGCGACCAGATCCGCATCGATCGCCTCGCAGCCCTCCATGTGCAGCACCGCGGCAAAGACGCCTTTCGCCATGCACTCGCGGATATCGCTGATCGACCTGCAAAGCTTCCACGCGCCATCACGATCTAGGCGCAGCGCGATCGCAGCCATCTCATGGGCGATGTCCAGCGACGGAGAGCGCTCAAGCGGAGCTGCCATCGGCGTCACGTAATGACCGTTGCGGTCGGGTTCGGCAAAGACGAGATCGCCGGAGGGAATGTAGATGGCGCAAAGTCCACCGGCGAGGCCACCAGCTTTTGCGCGCGCTGCATCGATATGGCCGCTCGTCGTTCCGTCACGGAATTCGGCGACCGGATCGCTCCCCTTTTTCTGGTGCGACCATAGTCGCAGGAGAACATCGTTATGGCCGTCGAACACGAGTTGCATATGCTATCCTGGGCAGGCTGCCGATCCATCGGAAGTGGCCAGCATAAAAAGGCTGACAGGATTCGCCATCCCCCGGAGAAAATAAAAATAGCGGTGGCATCCTGCGTCGAACGCACCACCTAAGGGCGGCAATGACGGCGACCCATCGCCCGCTGCATTACAAGGGAGATTTCCATGGCGCTTTCGATGTACCGCATGAGCATTCCGGTGTTTCAGCGTGGCTTGGCCACACTCACGACCTATCTCGACAAAGCAGATTCCTACGCGACGGAAACGGGCAAGGATCCCGCGACATTGGTCGAGGCCCGCCTGGCACCCGACATGCTGCCGCTGTCAGGCCAGATCCAGCGCGCTTCCGACACGGCCAAGCTGACCGTGTCGCGCCTCTCCGGCATCGAGGCGCCACGCTTCGAAGACACCGAAACGACCATCGCCGAACTGCGCGCCCGCGTGGAAAAGACGACAGCATTCCTGTCCTCGGTTGCTGCCGACGCGCTCGAAGGCAGCGAGACCCGCGAGGTGACGATATCGCCCGGAGGAGTCGCCACGACGTTCCGGGGTGACGACTATCTCGCAAGCTTCGCGTTGCCGAATTTCTATTTCCACGTCGCCATGGCTCACGCCATCCTGCGAAACCAGGGCCTCATCATCGGCAAGAGGGACTATCTCGGCCCGCAAGGCTGACGTCCCGATCTCGCCGATTGCGGATCAGGGCCGGTATGTCACCGGCCCGTCTTCCGTCAACTCCGTATAAGCCAGCGTCTGGTCGAGATGCCGGGCCCGGACAGATAGAAGCCGCTCGGCATAGCGCAGCCGGGTAGCAAGGTAGGCAGGCTCTTCCGCCAGATTGTAGAGCTCAGCCGGATCGGCCTGCAGGTCGAACAGCAGCGGCGGCAGGCCGGCGAAATGGACATATTTGAAGGCCGCATCGCGGATGACCGACAGATTGCATTCGTTGGGCCGCAGACCGAAATGCTGCTCCGGCAGAGAGTGGCGAATATCGCGGAAATCAAACTCCCAGAATGCCGCATCCCTCCAGCCGGCGGGTGCCGCGCCGTTCAGGAACGGCACTAGCGTCTCGCCATCGAGGTGATTGTCCGCATCGAGGCCCAGCCTGTCGCAGAGCGTCGGAAAGATATCCACCGAGCTGGTGAACTGCTCGACGACGGTGCCGTTGCGGGTGGCTTTGGGATCGCGGACCACCAGCGGGATATGATAGCTGCCGTCGAAGAAGCCACCCTTGCCCAGCGTCCAGTGGTCTCCGGCCATTTCCGCATGGTCGGAGGTGAAAATGATGACAGTCTTGTCCCAGACGCCGGCATCCTTCAGCGCCTGACAAGCCTGTCCGATCTGCGCGTCAACCTCGGCAATCATGCCGTAATAGATGGCCCGGATGGCGCGAAAATCCTCTGACGACCAGTCGCTGAGCGGACCGTCGCCACCATGGATATAGTAGCCCTGATTGTTCTGCGGCATCGCATAGGCGAGATAGGGATGCAAAGCATGCTCGGCTGCGACCGTTTCCGCACGCGCAAACTCGGGGCCGTCCTCGGGCGCAAACATCGTGTTGTAGGGCGCAGGCACGGAAAACGGCGGATGTGGCCGCAGCAGCGACACATGCGCAAACCACGGCGCCTCCTGTTCGCCGAGCCAGCGCTCGAACTCGCCGATCAGAAAGGCCGTCTGGGTCTCGTCCTTGGAATAGGACGGCGCACCGTTCGTGATTTCGCCGGGGTTGGCGCCGACCGGAATGTGGATGTCGCGACTGGTCGCCTCCTCATGGCCGCGCGCCCTCAGCCAGGACAGCCACTGCTTTTCGTGCTCCGGCAGCAGTTGGCGGGCAGTAAAGCCTGGCAGGACGCCTTCATAGGTCGTCATATGCGGATCGGCACCTTGGAGGCTGCGCGGGTCGGGCGCCGTATCGGTATAGCCAAAGAGGGTCGGCTCGTAGCCGCCGCGCCGGGCGGCCAGCGCCAGGTTGTCGAAGCGTGCATCCAATGGCGACCCATTGCGGCAGACACGGGTGTTCATCTGGTAGAGACCGGTATAGAGCGTCGCCCTCGCCGGCGAACAGGGTGCGGTGCCGGCAAAGTGGCGCTTGAACAGAACGCCTTCCGCCGCGAGCGCATCGATATTCGGCGTCCGCACAGCAGGATGACCGACAGCAGAAAGACAATCGCCGCGCCATTGATCGGCGGTGATCAGCAGCACATTTGGCCGTTCCGAGATGTCCATGTCAGTGATGATTGGATTTTGCATGCCAGTTCCAAGCCGATTGAATGATCTGCGACAGGTCGTATTGCGGTGTCCAGCCGAGAACGGCTTTGGCATGATCGTTGTTTGCGACGAGCGTCGTAGAATCACCCTCGCGGCGGCCTGCATACTCTACCGGGAACGGCTTGCCGGTGACGTCCTCGATGGCCGACAGCAGTTCCTTGACCGTCGTTCCCGTTCCCGTACCAAGGTTGAGCGCCACGGAATCACCGCCATCGAGCAGGTACTGGACCGCTCGGACATGGGCATCGGCGAGATCGAGCACGTGGATATAGTCGCGCACGCAGGTGCCGTCGCGCGTCTCGTAATCGCTGCCGAACACCTTGAAGCCGGCCCGGCGACCGAGCGCCGCATCGATTGCCAGCGGAATTGCGTGAGTTTCCGGTTTGTGCCATTCGCCGACGCGGCCCTCGAAATCGGCACCGGCGGCATTGAAATAGCGCAGGATCACCGAGCGGAAGCCGGTATAGCGGTCATAGTCGGCGAGCGCCTGTTCGACGATGTATTTGGTCTGGCCGTAGGGATTGATCGGCACCTGCCGATGGGTCTCGTCGAGCGGCACGCTCTGCGGCAGGCCGTAGGTGGCGCAGGTTGAAGAGAAAACGAAAGCTTTTATGCCTGCCGCTTGCGCCGCAGAGAGAAGAGTGAGAGTGCCCACCACGTTGTTTTCATAAAACGCGACAGGATCCTTCACGGATTCGCCCACTTCGATCAGCGCTGCAAAATGCAGGATGGCTGCCGGCTTGTGCCGGGCGATCACCTCGTCGAGGCGGGCGCGGTCACGAATATCGCCTTCCTCGACCGGCCCCCATCTGACGAACTCGCGATGACCATTCGAGAAATTATCGTAGACGACGGGCACGAAACCCTTGTTTGCGAGATCGAGGCAAGTGTGCGAGCCGATATAGCCGGCACCCCCCACAACGAGAATTGTTTCCCCGGCCATGCAACGCTCTCCTCTATCTAAGCTGCGAAAGACTTAGACGAGTTGGGAGACAAGAAAAAGGCATCGGTGGTCGAAAATCAAAGTCTGACCGTCGCGCATCGCTGCGTGACGGATATGGGAGGAAAACCGATCTTACTTGTGCCCATCCCACTGCGATATGAGCGAAAGCGGCTCGACGCTCTTTCCGAGGAGCGCTATCCGAGCCGATTGCATGCAGAAGCGATAGACCTGCCAGTCCAGCCGGACACAGCAAAGCTGCCCATGCCGGCGACATGACCTCTCTCGATTTGAAAATACCGCGTGCTGACAAGGCGATGCTTTTAGGCCCGGCGGGATGCCTACTTGTTGCGCATCAGCCAAATCTTACCAGCCATGGTGATTTCATGGCAGTCCAGTTCGGGCGATTCTTCCTGGTTGCAGCGCTCGATGAGACCCATTTCGCGCAGTTCTTCCAGGGTGGTATTGGTGAGGAATTTAACCTTCTGCGGCCGCTCCTTGAAGCGGTCGGTCTTGGCATAGGTCACGACGGCGTTCAGGTGAGTCCACTTCTTCGGTGGCAGCGGAAAAAGCTTCCCGTCCTTGGCAAGCTTCAACCCTCTGATCTGAGTCGGTGTGAGCGTAATCATCGTGTGTCCTTGGATGCTAAAAGTTGTGCCTGACGGCCAAAAAGAGGGCTTGATCGACCCTCTTGTTTTTCTCTTGAAGCTCTCCCTAGCAGATCAATCGGCAAAAAGATAAGGATCTGTGCACGCCGACAGCGTTTCAGCGCGATCAAGGCTAACGCGACCCCGCAAAATGCGGGAAATGACGTAACTGTGACGCTTGTTGCGCGTGTCCTTGGGAGGAGCCAATGCCCGGCTATGCCACCGGCAATGGTTCACCCCATGTCAAAGTCCACAATGGCTCGCCGGCCGGCATATGCGTATAGGTAAAGCGCTCGGTCACATTAGTGCCAATCACATCGACGATCCATTCCGTCGGTGAGCGGCGACAAAGCGACTTCTGTTTTAACCAGGAACTGAATTGCTGTTTGCTCCCGCAGGCAGTTTCCGTTTGTCCGTTCGGCAGCTCAAAAGCCCAGTGTATCATCGCCATGCTCTAACTTTAAAAAAGTCGGATAGCAGGCAATACTTACGGCTGCCTGAAGGCAGACCGTCCAATAGCACAGACTTTTCGATTGGATTCCTGCAGTGCGCCAAGCGAAACCGGCAGGCCAGGCACAGAAAACGCGGCAACCCTTGGAGGCTGCCGCGTCTATGACACTACTCGGCTGCGTCGGCCGAATCGGCATTGAGCTGCCCGTATTTCTCGGCGCCGATCTTGGCGAAAAGTTCGAGTTGGGTTTCGAGGAAATCGATATGACCCTCCTCATCGGCAAGCAGCGTTTCGAAAAGCTTCATCGAAACATAGTCGCCGGCATCATGACAGATATCGCGCGAAATCTTGTAGGCGGCACGCGCGTCGTATTCGCCAGCGAGATCTGCCTCCAGCACTTCCTTGACGGTCTGGCCGATACGCAAGGGTGCGAGCGTCTGCAGGTTGGGATGGCCTTCGAGGAAAATGATGCGGGCGACGAGCTTGTCGGCATGCTGCATCTCTTCGATCGATTCGGCGCGCTCTTTCTTGGCAAGCTTGGTGTAGCCCCAGTCTTCGAGCAGCCGATAATGCACCCAGTACTGGTTTACGGCACCGAGCTCGAGGAACAATGCCTCGTTAAGCCGCTCGATGACTCTTATGTCGCCTTTCAATGTCCGCTCTCCTTTGGTCTTCGTGGAACTTTTTGAGACGGGACATGAAATCAACTATTTCGACATCCGTCGAGTGGCGACGGGCGTGATAGTCTTCGGTTGTCTGTATGATCAGGTCGACCACGCCGGGAAAACAGCCGCAGCAGCGTCCGCGCTTCGACATCGCATGATAGACCTTCGACGGCACGATCAGCTGCCAACAGTCTTCGTCGAGCAGCTCGTTGATGACTGCCCGGATATCGTGATCGGTGATGTAGTTACAGCTGCAGACCAGCATGGTTCTTCAGTCCGTCAAACATGACACTTGCTATCCTGTTTTTGATAAAGGAGAGACTGGATGTCAAGAAAGATTCTGATACCGGCTTCCACAAGGTGTCGTGAATGTGTCACATCGCCGTGAATGGCGAGTGTTTTCAATGGAAATTCCGACCCCTAGGCATGACACTGGCAGTCCCGGAGACATCCGCAAGATCTGGGACATCCCTTTTCACCGCCTTTTCCCGCGCTAGGCGCTCGAGTTGCAGGGCCAGTTTCTTCTGCCGATGGTCGGCTGTCGGACGCAGCGCCTCGTCCGCTCTCTCGCTCGCGCCGAAACGCCGTGCTTCACGCTGCAGGATACCGAGTGCAGGGGTCAGGTCCTCGAGGTGATCGGCAACCACGTGAATGACGCCATTGGCACTCTGCAGCCGCCCATGGATCTTCACCAGCCGCGCGCCCATCGCAATCGATCGGTATTTTTCGAAGATTTTCGGCCAGACAATAGCGTTGGAAACGCCTGTCTCGTCCTCGAGCGTCATGAAAACGACCCCCTTTGCAGACCCCGGCCTCTGGCGCACCAGCACCAGCCCGGCAATGATCAGCTTGCGGCCGGATGGAACGGTGAGCAGATCGACGTTGCGAACAATGCCCATCGCGGTGAACTCGGTCCGCAGGAATGCTACGGGATGGGCCTTCAGCGATAGCGACAGGGCACGATAATCCTCGATCACCTCTTCGCCTGGTAGCATGGCCGGGAGAGTGACCTCGGGCTCGACCTGCAGATCGGCCGCCCTGTCGGCAAGATCGAATAGCGGCAGGTTCTCCGCCGCATTTTTCGCATCCAGCGCCCGCACCGCCCAGAGAGCCTCCCGCCTGTTGAGACCGATCGACCGGAAGCCATCGGCATCGGCCAGCTTCTCGATATCGCTTCTCGTCAGCCCGGACCGCAGCCAGAGATCGCGCACGGAAACATATCCGGCGCCGCGCCGCGCCACGAGGAGGTTCCGCATGTCGTCCTCCGATACTCCACGCACCTGTCGAAAGCCCAGCCGGACGGCCTTCTGCGTCCGGATCACCCCCTGCATCGATGCATGCCGGGGGTCGATGGCGTTGGGAGAAGGTGCATCTTCTAGGATCGAATCCCATTCCGACAAATTGATATCGACCGGGCGAATGTCGACGCCGTGCTCGCGAGCATCGCGAACCAGCTGCGCCGGCGCGTAAAAACCCATCGGTTGCGAATTCAGCAGCGCCGCACAGAAGACGTCCGGATAATAGGTCTTGAACCAGCAGGATGCATAGACCAGCAAGGCGAAGGAGGCGGCATGGCTTTCCGGAAAACCGTATTCGGCAAAGCCTTCGATCTGGCTGAAGCAGCGCTCGGCAAACTCCTGCGAATAGTTGTTGGCAAGCATGCCCGCGATCATGTCGTCCCTGAATTCATTGACCTTTTCGGATCGCTTGAAAGTGGCCATCGAGCGTCGCAGCCGATCGGCCTTGGCGGGAGGGAAGCCCGCAGCAGTGATGGCGATCTGCATCGCCTGCTCCTGGAACAACGGCACGCCGAGGGTGCGCTTCAGCACCGCCTCCAGCGCCGGGCTCGGATACTCGATCTCCCGGCCACAGCGCTTGTCTTCCCGGCGCTTCAGGTAGGGATGCACCATGTCGCCCTGGATGGGTCCCGGCCTGACGATCGCCACCTCGATCACCAGATCGTAGAACACCCGTGGCCTCAGGCGCGGCAGCATGCTCATCTGCGCCCGGCTTTCGATCTGGAAAACGCCGATCGTATCCGCCCGGCAGATCATATCGTAGACGGGCTCGCCGTCCTGGTGATCGTCGTTACCGAGATCGGCGAGCGTCTTCTTCACCTCGTAGTGCAGCGCCAGCATGTCGAACGCCTTGGCAAGGCAGGTCAGCATGCCAAGCGCCAGGATATCGACCTTCAGGATGTCGAGGACATCGAGATCGGTCTTGTCCCATTCGATCATGTAGCGATCGGGCATGGCGGTGTTCATGATCGGCACGATCTCATCGAGCCGGTCGCGGGTGATGACGAAACCGCCGACATGCTGCGTGAGATGGCGAGGAAATCCCATCAACTCGGAGGCATAGGACAGCACCCGCTGCGTCGTTCGATCCGAAAGATCGAGTTTTGCGGCCCTCGCCTCGCGCTCCGACAGGTCGTCGGACGACCAGCCCCAGACGGTGCTCGCCAGCGCCGACTGCACGTCCTCGGAAAGCCCGAATGCCTTGGCGACCTCGCGGCCGGCTGAGCGGGCGCGATAGCTGGTCACCGCCGCCGTCAGGCCGGCATGGGCGATGCCGTAGGTCCTGTAGATATACTGGATGACTTCCTCGCGACGGGCATGCTCGAAGTCGACATCGATATCCGGTGGTTCGTCACGGTCCATGGAGATGAAGCGCTCGAACAGCAGCGTGCTCCTCTCCGGATTGACCTCGGTAATCTCGAGGCAGTAGCAGAGCGTCGAATTGGCCGCCGAGCCGCGCCCCTGGCAGAGGATATTCAGTTCGTAACGGGCGTGCTGGATGATTTTGTGGACTGTGAGGAAATAGGATTCGTAGCCCTTCTGCCGGATGAGATCGAGCTCATAGGCGATCTGCGTGGAGATTTTCTCCGGCACGCCCCCGGGATAACGGCGCGATGCGCCAAGCCATGTCAGACGCTCCAGGGTTTGCGCCGCCGTTTCGCCCGGTGCACTTTCATCCGGATAATTATGCTTCAGTTCGTCCAGCGAAAACTGCAGGCGGGCAAAAAAGGCCTGCGTATTCTCGACCGCCTTGGGATAGGCCTCGAAAAGCCGCGCCATTTCACGCGGTTGCTTGAGGTGGCGCTCTGCGTTGGGCGCCAAAAGAAATCCGGCATCGGCAATCGTCACGTGCTCGCGGATCGCCGTGACGATATCGGCAAGCGGGCGCCTCTGAGCGCCATGATAGAGAGGCTGGTTGGTGGCAATCAACGGCAACCGCGTCTTCGCAGCCAGCATTGCAAAGGCTTCGAAGACGAAGCGGTCTCGGCCGTCATAGGATGGCGAAAGGGCCAGATGCAGCTGCCGGGAAAAGCGACCGCGCAACCGATCGAGACAGGTCGTCAGCGCTTCCCAGCCGGGAGCATCGGAAATGAGGGCCGGGTCGGGGACAACGGCCAGCATCATGGCGTCCCCCCAGGCACATAGATCCTCTTCATGCAGGATACAGCCGCCCTTTTCCGTTCTGAGGTTGCCCGTACTGAGCAGCCGGCAAAGATGGCCCCATCCGGCCCTGTTCTCCGGGTACGCCAGAACATCCGGCGTTCCGTCGGCAAACACCAGCCGCGCACCGGGCTGGAACCGATAGCCGTTCTGCCGGGCGATCGCGTGGGCGCGCACCACCCCCGAAACGCTGTTGCGATCGGCAATGCCGAGGCCGGTCAGGCCACAGGAGCCGGCCGCCACGACCATTTCCTCCGGACTTGAGGCGCCTTCGAGGAACGAGAAGTTCGTTCTCGCCCCGATCTCGAAGAACATGGGCGCAGGGCGCGGGCTCATGCGAAAACCCCGTGCATCAGCCAGCGGGGCGGCGCGCCATGCCCATAGAGCCCCTCGCGAAACATCCAGAAGCGGTGGCCGCTCTGTACTTCCAGCCTGAAATAGTCGCGGGGCGGGGCCGCTTCGCCATCGATCCACCATTCGCGCGCCAGCCGCTCAGGCCCCTCGGCGCGCAGCACCTCGTGCATCGTGCGCCGCCAGCGAAATCTCTGTGGCGGACCTTCCGGCACCTCGGCCATGAACGTCTCGACCGGCTCCGGCGTCCGGAACAGCCGCAGCGGTCGCTCGGACCGGCCGGCCCCGACCGTCGTGCCGGTGGTCTGCCGCAGCTTGTCGGACAGCACGTCCGCTGCGGGCACGAACAGGGCCGCCCGCTCCGGCACGTGACTTTCCGCCAGTTCCAGTGCCTGCAGACAGGCCCGCCCGAGCCGCGCTGCGACCTGATCGACAAAGGCGGAAAGCGACTGCTCCGATGGTCCATCGGCAGTAAAATCCGCCTGAAGCGCATCGAAAACTTCGTGCTGCAGCACGTTCAGCCGGACAATCTCGTAACCGAAACCGGCATCGAGATCATCATGCACGGCCTTGATGCGCTCGGAAAACAGCGCGGCAATGCGTTTCGGCTCGCGCAACGGCTTCGACGCACCGGCCGAAATCCGGAACACGGCACCGTCGACCCTGAACAGCAGCAGTTCGAACATCCGGCCGCCGATACCACGGGCTTCCAGCCCCGGCTTCAGGGCAGCCCCGAGCTGGCCCGCCAGCAGCAGGATATCCTCCTCGGCCTGAACCGGCTCGATGAGGCGCCGTTCGGCAGAAAGGCTAGCCACCGGACGTCGCGGCGAAATCGGCTCCTCGTCAAGGCCCAACGCCTGATCAAGGCGCAAAAGCAGATGCGCGCCGAACCGTCGTGCCAATGGCGCCCGGGCGGCAGAGATGATATCGCCGACCTGCTTCAAGCCGAGCTTCTGCAGGGCGGCGACGGTCGGTCCGTCGAGCCTGAGCGACGCCACGGGCAATGGCGCCAGCACAGTCTCCATCTCATCCGCTTCGACAATGCCGCTGCGGCCAAAGCGGGCGACGGCCCAGGAGAGGCCCGGCGAAGATGAAATGGCGCCCCGCACCTCCAGACCGAGATGAAACAGCCGGTGCAGCACATCCTTCAGCAGTGCCCGCTCACCCCCGAAAAGATGGGCGCAGCCGGTAATATCGAGGAACAGGCCGTCACGACCATCCAGCGAGACCAGCGGTGTATAGCGGTCGCACCAGTCTGCCATCGCCTCCAGCAGTCGCCGGTCGGCCGCATCATCGTCCTCGACCACATCGAGGTCGGGACAGATGGCCCGTGCTTCGGCGACGCCCTGGCCAGCCTTCAGACCGATGCCCTCGGCCGCTGCTTCCAGGGCTGTCAGCCGCATGGCATTTTTCACCCGTCCGGCGCAAACCAGCGGCGGCGTCTCAGGACGCCCGGTGGTACGCCACGACAGACCCCAGCGCTTGCGCGCGATCCGATCTGTCGACAGCCGGGGAAACGTGAGGGCCAGAATGCGCTGCTGGCCGTTCGACAGCGGCAGGCTGCCGGTTGACAGGGAAAAATTGGCGGTCATGGGCATTCCATTCGAGGACAAATGACAGGGGAGCCGGGTTGCGGCTCTTTTCCAGGGTGAGACGGA
Source organism: Rhizobium rhododendri (assembly GCF_007000325.2). Taxonomy (GTDB): domain Bacteria; phylum Pseudomonadota; class Alphaproteobacteria; order Rhizobiales; family Rhizobiaceae; genus Rhizobium; species Rhizobium rhododendri. The sequence continues at coordinate 3,150,398 of NZ_CP117267.1, forward strand.
AGGACGGGTTTCCGATGCTGCCGCCCAGCATCGATCCGTCCGGCAAAGGCCGCGCCGAGGCCGGCGCGGGTTCGATATGAAGGCGCAGAAGGGCGCTGCTTGCCTCTTCCTGCCCGGCTTGCCTGAGGACAAACAACGGTCGCCCGGCAGCCTTGGCCCGCAGGCTCAGCCGGCGACTTTCCGTCAGGCCGAAATGGGCGGGATTGCCGCGCACCTCGAGCACCACGAGGGTAAAGACGGCACTGGCAAGCGCCTCCTCCGCCAGCCACAGCGCCTCTTCGAGTTTTCGCGGCGCCGCGTGCAGGAAGCCGCGTGGCATGACGCCGAAATCCTGTAGGCCCAAGGCATAGGGCAGGCCTGCTTCCAGCATTACCATCGTCTCGCCGATCCAGAGGACCGGCGAGACGATGGTATGGTTGTCGCGCGCCCTGAGCCTTGCTGCCAGCGCCAGCACGAAGCCGGTCGCAGCCCCTGCATCGCGCAAGCTGGAGGAGCGTATTTCGGTAAGCGCATCGAGGGGAAAGCCCCCCTTGAGCGCCACATCGAGATCCGCAACACCGCTCGAGAGCAGCGCCTTTCCCCCGGAAGGGACCCGGCCCGAGACAGCACTTTCGTTGCCCAGGCGATCGTGCTCGGCCGCCGAAAGGGCTGGCACGGACTTGCCTTCCAGACGGGCGATGGTTTCGCGCAGGGCAAAAAGCGTCTCCCGCGCCACGGCATTGCTAGCCATGGACGTTAGCTCCTGAGTGGATTGTTCCTGTTATGTTCTTATAGATTCCAGAGCGCTAAAGAAGAGTCAACAGGGATTCTCTGTGAATTTATTCCTGCCTTGAATTGGCTCTCGAAAAGTTTCCCCAAAGCCTCTATATGGGCCGAAAGAAGGGAATGAGATCATGGCCCGCATTGACCAGAGCGACGATTGGCGGGATCGCCACGCGCCGACAATCAGCGCATTCGAATCGCTCGCTGCCGAAGCCTACGGCCATCTGCCGGAGGAATTCCGCGCGCTGACCGGCAACCTGTCAATCGAGGTCGAGGATTTCCCAGATGACGAGATCTTCGATGACATGGCGCTGGAAACGCCCTTCGACCTGCTCGGCCTGTTCGAAGGCCGCGGCATTTCCGAGCGCTTTACGGTAGAGACCGGCGAGATGCCCAACCGCATCCGCCTCTATCGCCGGCCTATCATCGATTACTGGGCCGAGAACGACGAGACGCTGGGCGATATCATCACCCACGTCCTGATCCACGAAATCGGCCACCATTTCGGCCTCAGCGATGACGATATGGAACGCATCGAGGCCAGCGCCGAGGAAGCCACGGATCGCTGACGCCCGCTCTACTGCTCCGAGAGCTTCATCTCTGGATCGTAATCCTTGCCCGGAACATCCTTCACCACGGCCTGGCCGCACTGCATGACGCCGGTTGCGGCGTTGAAGGCATAGGTCGGCGAACCCGATAGCACCCAGCCCTTGGAAAGGGCCGCCGATACCTTGTGACAGAAGGCGGAATCGTCCGGACCGGTGAGGAAGCGATAGAGTTTCATGACGACGTCTTTCGGTCTGCAATGAGATCGGCTTTATGGACCAGTCCCTCCGCCTCGACAAGATGCAGCCGCTCGACCATCTGCCCGTCGAGATCGATGACGTTGAGCCCGGCAGCGGCCGGATCCGCAAACGCCGCAATGATCTTCCGCGCCTGCGCGACAGCGGCCTCATCGGGGCCGAAGTGACGGTTGGCGCCATCGATCTGGGCCGGGTGGATCAGCATCTTGCCGCCAAACCCCATGGCCCGACCTTGGGCGCATTCATCGGCGAATGCGGACAAATCCTTGAAATCGTTGAAAACGCTATCGATCGCGTCGAGCCCGTAGGCGCGCACGGCCAGCACTACCTGCATAAGCCAGGGCACCAGGTAAGTCCGTCCTGGCAGTGCCGGAACGCCGGTTTCCTTGCGCAGATCGTTCAGTCCGACGACGAAGCAATCGAGCCTGGAACCGCCTGTCCGGCCGAATTCGGCAAGGGCGGCAACATTGAGAATGCCCCTTGGCGTCTCGATCATTGCCCAGATGCGCAGCTCCTCCGGCGCGTCGGCATCGGCCAGTCGGTCGCCGACCGCCATGATATCCTGCGGTTCGTCGACCTTGGGCAGCAACACCGCATCCGGCTGTAGCGCCAGTACGAGGTCCAGGTCGGCCTTGCCGAACACGGAATCGAGCCCGTTGATCCGGATGATCAGTTCCTTGCCGGGAGGTTTAGGCCCGGCGAAGAAGGCACGCAGATTGTCCCGCGCTTCTGCTTTACGCTCCGGGGCAACGGAATCTTCCAGATCGAAGATCACCGCATCGCAATCGAGATCGTGGATTTTCTCGAGCGCCCGGCGGTTGATCGCCGGCACGCTGAGGACGGAACGGCGAAGGCGCGCGGAACGGGTGTGCGGAGAACGGCTCATAGACGACTTCTGCCAATCTTTGTCGCAGCAGGCAAGACAACAAAAAGCCACTCTCCTCTTGCATAGCAGCGGGTCTGGGGCCACATTGGCTGCAGAGAAAGGGTCCCAAAGCCATGAAGAATATCCGTTCGCTGTTTCTTGCCCTCACAGGCGTAGCAATCTTTGCAGGCCTGGCCCTACTCACAGTTTCCCTGACGCTGGTCTTTGCTGCCATTCTGACCGTCTTCCTCGCTGTTCGCGTGCTATCGACCCGCGCCAAGCCGGTGCCTGTTCGCGCCACCGCAAATGGCGCAAAGCCGATGCGTATATGGAACGACGGCCGCGGCACAATTATCGATCTCTGATCGCTGACGCTCCCTCGTCCACTCTCGCCATCACCCTCTCGTCATAGCGTGGCGAAATCTTCACGATATTTTTCTTCATTTCCTGCCCAATTTGTTCTATTGGCTGGAAAATTCGTTGATGCGGCGAAATCGTAGGCAGGAATTTCCATGGACAAGTTCGTGAAGCTGACGGGTGTCGCGGCACCTCTCCCGGTCGTCAATGTCGATACCGACATGATCATCCCGAAGGATTATCTGAAGACTATCAAACGCACCGGCCTCGGCGTCGGCCTGTTTGCCGAGGCTCGCTACCGGGATGACGGTACGCCGAATCCGGATTTCGTGCTGAACAAGCCAGCCTATCAGAACGCCAAGATCCTGGTTGCCGGCGACAACTTCGGCTGCGGCTCGTCGCGCGAGCATGCTCCCTGGGCGCTGCTCGATTTCGGTATTCGATGCGTCATTTCCACGAGCTTTGCCGATATCTTCTACAACAACTGCTTCAAGAACGGCATTCTGCCGATCACGGTTTCGCCGGAAGACCTGGAAAAGCTGATGGACGACGCTTCGCGTGGCTCCAATGCTGTCCTGACGGTCGATCTCGAAAACATGGCAATCACCGGTCCTGACGGCGGCTCGATCACCTTCGATCTCGACCCCTTCAAGCGCCATTGCCTGCTGAACGGCCTCGACGACATCGGCCTGACGCTGGAAAAGGGAGCGGCCATCGACCGCTTCGAAAAGTCCAACGCCGTCGCCCATCCCTGGGCCTGATCGTTTAGAAGCAGATATATCCAAGCCGGGCCAGTTGCCCGGCTTTTTTGTGCTTTTTCCGGGCACCACCCGCTCCCTTCACCGGCACCAGAGTGGATCTTTCTGGCACAAGTGGCGGGGACCAGCCGGTGGGCGGCTTAACGGTTTCTTTGCTCGAATCCCTTACCGCTCGCTCCGCTGCGGATAGCTGTGTGTTATCGGGAATAAAAAATGAATAGTTCCAAGAACTTTACCGGCTGGGCACTCGATCGGGCCGAAGCAATCGTTGCCGACCAGGGATTCGACATTATCGAATCGACCTGCGACCACCCTCGGTGGACGAAGGAGCAGAAGGTTGTCCGACTGACCCTGGCGATCATTGAAGCTCTTGTCGATGCTCACAATTTCGGCCGCGAAGACGAGAAACCGAACCGCGGGCTTCATTCCTGAAAACGCCAAAACCATAACAAAGGCAGTGAACAAGCGGCCAGATGGTGATCCCGCCGCATAATCTGGCAAAGCACTCTCACAGCACCCCGCCCATTGAGATAAGCTCATTGCTGTCTATAGCCATCACGTGTATTTTAGCTATGCCTTAAGGCTTTCAAAATAGGGTCGCCGCATCCACGAAAATCCCGGGGCTGGCCATGGACGAGGACGAAATAATTCCACCAGACGTGCTAGCTTCGATGCTGGTGCGGATGTTTGAATTGGCTCCCATCGCAATGGCGATTACCACCAGTGACACACGAACTTCCAGCTATGCGAAGGTCAATGACGCCTATCTTCGGCTGACGGGTCTCAACTGGGACAAGATCCGGGGAAAGAAGCTCATTTCCGAAGGATCGGCGATCGATAGCCCTGCGCGCGACCGTCGTCATCGGTTGCTGGCGGAAGAAGGCAGCTATGTGCTCGAAGAGGTCGATATCGTTCATGTCGACGGCACGACGATACCGACGCTGATCTCGGCCCAGCGCACCGTCGTCAACGGCGTCTCCTTCGATGTCGAAGTCATTGTCGACGTCTCATCGCGCGTCCGGCAGCAACGCGAGATCGAGAACGCCCTGAAGGCGTCGGCCTTGACGGATGCTCTTTCGGGACTTCCGAACAGGGCCAGCTTCGACGCTGTGATCGCCGACCATCTCAACGAAAATAGGCCGACTAGGAATATCCTGGCTCTTGCCTTCATTGATCTGAACGGTTTCAAGGCAGTCAACGACAGGCTGGGCCACGGCGCCGGCGACGAGGTCTTGCGAATTATAGCTGCCCGTTTGCGCGAGCACTCCCGCGCCAACGACTTTATCGCCAGGATCGGCGGCGATGAGTTCGCAATACTGATCGAGGCCGATCTGGCCACCGCATCGACATTACCGCAGACAATCCGCGAAACCATGGAGCGCGTCTTCAAGCCTATCGCCATTGAAGGGCATGTCACCGATACCGGCGCTGCGGTCGGCGTCGCATTTCTCGGCGCCGACGACGATCCCGCCTCCTTCGTCAAGCGGGCAGATGAGTTCATGTACCTTGCCAAGACGACGGAGCAACGCGTTGCGGTCGTCTGCTCCGGTCAGATCCTGACGCCGGTATCACCAATCGCGCGCGCGCGATAAGCGGCACCAACCCCTCGATAATCAATGGCCGCCGGCCGGCGCCCCGCCGGTCAGGTCGATCTTGCGCAGGATCAGCGCCAGCGGAATGACACAGAGTGAAATCACCATCAACGTATGGAAGACGTCGATATAGGCGAGATAACTCGCCTGGTTCTGAACCTGCGTGCTGATCCAGGCTAGCGCCCGCGATTGCGCATCCACCATGCTGGAGCCCCGGTCAACAAAATACTGGGTGACCGACTGCAGCGTGCTGGTATAGCCGGGATCCGAGGGGACCACCCCCTCGATCAGCCGGCTCTGATGGAATTGCTCCCGATGCGCAAGGACATTGGAGGCGATCGATACGCCGATGGAACCACCGGTATTGCGGGCTGCATTGATGAGCGCGGACGCCTGGTCCGTCTGATCTGGTCGCAACCCGTCGTATGAGGCCGATGTGATCGGGATGAAGATCAGTGGCAAACCGAGCCCGAGATACATACGCGACCAGACGAAAAAACCGAAGTTGAGATCGGCGTAGAGCCTCGTCATATACCACATGGCAAAAGCGATGATGCCGCCGCCGATGGCGATCAGGTATCGCGGCTGGACCTTAGTCGCCAGACGGCCGCAGACGAACATCATCATCATCGTAACCACGCCGCCGGGCGACAGGGCAAGCCCGGCCCAGGTGGCGGTATAGCCGAAGTTCTCCTGCAGCACCTGCGGAATGAACTGGGTCGTGGCAATGAGGATGGCGCCGGTCGCCAACATGACGATGAAGCAGGAGCCGAATTGCCGGCTGGCCAGCAGTCCGACGTCGATCACCGGATTTCGCTTTGTCAGCAGCCACGGAATAGCCGCCAGAAGCGCGGTTGCGCAAAGAGACGTGGTGACGACGATGAAGTTCGAATCGAACCAGTCTTCCGTCTGGCCGCGGTCGAGCACCATTTCGAGAGCGCCGAGGAAGGTGGCCACGAGAAGGAAGCCGATAATATCGAAGCGGATACCTTTCTTTCGCATCTCGGCCCGCTCCTTGCGGAGCTTTTCGGGCTCCTTCACCAGCATATAGACCAGGGCGAGAGCCAGCACGCCGACGGGACCGTTGATCAGGAAGCACCAGTGCCAGGAAAAATTATCAGACAGGTATCCCCCCAGCGTCGGGCCAACGACCGGGGCAACAACGACAGCCACGCCGAACAGCGCAAAGGCCTGCCCGCGCTTGGCCGGCGGAAAGGAGTCAGCCAGGATCGACTGCGAAATCGGCACCATGCCGCCTCCTGCAAAACCCTGGATCATGCGGAAGAGCAGCAGCGATTCGAGATTCCACGCCAGTCCGCACAGAATGGAGGAGATTGTAAAGACGGCGAGGCAGGCGAGATAGAAGCGCCGGCGTCCGTAGCGCTTGGCGATAAAGCTGCTGGCCACCAGCACGATGGCATTCGACACCAGATAGGTCGTCACCACCCAGGATGCCTCATCGGAGCTGACCGCAAGGCCGCCCGAGATGTAGCGCAGCGCTACGTTGGCGATCGTCGTGTCCAGCACCTCCATGAAGGTGGCGAGCGACACCACCATCGCAATCAGCCACGGATTGACGACCGGTGAAGACTTCTCAGCCGCTCCGCCGGCGGTAGTAGCGGCGCTCACCGTCAGTGCCTCGGCCGAACGGTGACGACCGGAATGACCGACATTCCGGGGCCGATCGAGACATCCGCCGGCCAGCTGTCGACGAGGATCTTGACCGGTACGCGCTGCGTCACCTTGACGTAGTTTCCGGTGGCGTTTTCAGCCGGCAGCAACGAGAAGGCGGTGCCCGAGCCGGGCTGTACTGAGGCTACCTTGCCTTTGAGCACGTGATCCGGATAGGCATCGATCGTGACATCCACCGGCTGGCCCGGACGCATGTCGGTAAGCTGGGTCTCCTTGAAATTGGCCGTGACCCAGATTTCGTCCGGCACGAACATGGCGACGGCCTGTGCCGCCTGGACATATTGGCCTTTTGAGCCGCTGAGACGGACGACGCGGCCGGGCTGAGCAGCCGAGATCGTCGTATATTTGAGGTTTTGCTCGGCTGTCTCGACCTGAGCCTCGGCCTGATGGAGGTCGGCGACGGCGCTGGCGCGCTGTGCCTCGGATGCGACCTTGTTCTTGACCGCAGAGGTGACGCTTGCCTGCGCCTGGGCAAGGTTGGCCTCGTTCTGGCGCAGGGTCGATGTTGCCTGCTGCTGGGTCTGCTGCGAGCCGGCGCCTGATTTCAGCAGCTGGTCCTGCCGGGTGGCCTCGTCCCTGGCAAATTGCAGGGCTGCCGCTGCCGACGCAAGCTGCGCCTTCTGCTGGTCGATCGATGCCGCGCTGGCGGCAATCTGCGCATCGGCGCTGGCAATCGCAGCATTCGACACGTCGATCTGGCTTTTCGCCTGATCGAGAGCAATCTGGTAGTCTCGCGGGTCGATCTTCAGGATGACATCGCCGGCGTTGACGTGCTGGTTATCGGTGACCGGCACTTCGGAGACATAGCCCGAGACCTTGGCGGCGACTGAAAAGCTGCGCGCGTCTACAAAGGCGTCGTCCGTCGTCTCGTAGGGATGCACGTAGATGAGCCAATAAACGTAGCTGCCGATAGCCAAAAGGATGATGGCGACGATCACCAGCAGCACGATGAACGGATGGCGGCGGAGGACAGAGGGTTTCTTCTCCTCATCCTGCTGCTCTGTGTCGTCTGCGGCCTTCGTGTCTGCGTCGTCCTCGACTGCGTCTTCAGGCCTCGCGGCGCGGCTGGTCGGAGCGTGCGGGTTGTTGTCCAACGTGACATTCCTGAGATTGTGAAGAATGGGCTTCAAACGTCGACGAAATCATTAGGTTCCCAATCGAATCCGCGGACCCGCCTTACTCGGTTTCGAAAAACACGAAGGACCGGTCCGCAGCTTCCAGCAGGGTATCGGCAATTGCGCCGTAGGAAAGCCGCTCCCCTGCCCTGCGGCTGACACCGAGCACGATGAGGTTGTAATCGCCCTTGCGCGCATGGCGAAGGATCGACAGCTCGGGCGCGGCCCCTTCCTGAACGATCTTGCGGACCTTGACCCCGTTGTAGAGAGCGATCTCGTCGATCTTCTTGAACGCGGCCACATGGGCATTGCTGGCGTCACTGACGCGCGGCAGCGAGCGGATCTGCTGCGGTTCGCGGATATAAAGCACCGAAATCTGGCACTCCGTCGCCTTTGCAATGACGAAAGCAAGCTCGGCGGCGCGCGTCGAACGTTCCGTGCCGCTGATCGGCACCAGGATGCGCAAATTCTTGTCGACCGGCAGTTCGCCCCGCGAGGACACGATCGCCGTCGTTCCCCTGAAGGCCGATGTCATGACCGACAGTTGCTCGTGGAAGCCACCGGCAGTATCGACCGTCGGCTCGACTCCGATGAACAACAGGTCGTGGCCCTTCTCCGCACCCTCGCCGAGGATCTTGCGCAGGTTGGCATCCTTGATTTTCGTAGTGATATGGATGTCGGTAGTTTCCGGCTGGTGCGGATCGGTGGTCGTTGCCACCGCGTCGTCGGCCGCAGCCTTGACGCGCTCTGCCCCCTCCTCGGCCCGGGCGACGGCTGCCTTCGGATCGCTATCGCCGGCAGCTTCCGGCTTTGCCGCCGGAGCCTCCTCGCCGATGATGTCGAGCACCGTCACCGGTGTCTTGCGCACCGCAGCGAAATGGCCGGCAATGCGCGCGGCCAGATGGCTGCTCGCGGAAACGTCGATCGCCAGCAGGATCCGTTCAAATTTCTGCAGGAAGCTGCGCTCCTCGAATTCCTCCTGTTTCAGCCGCTCGCGCTCCTCGTCGCGCATCGGCAGACGCGCCAGTGCCCAGCGCAGCGTCGGCGGCATTGCCATGGTCGTCACCACGGCCATGGCGACGATGACCGAGAACAGTCGCTCGTCGAGGACGCCGACGGAGAGACCGATAGTGGCGACGATCACTTCCGTCGAGCCGCGCGCGTTCATGCCGCAGCCGAGCGCCAGCGCTTCGGCATTCGAAAACTTGCCGATCTTGGCGCCGGCAAAGGCACCACCGAACTTGCCGAGGCTGGCAATGACGATCAGTCCGACGGCGAGCATCAGCGTCGAGGGATCGCCGAGCACGCTGAGGTCGGTATGCAGGCCGGTAAGCCCGAAAAACACAGGCATGAACAACGCCGTCGTCAGCGCCCGCAGCTGCTCGTCGATCTGGCGCGTCAGTATCGGCGATTCGCCGACCAGGATACCGGCCACGAAAGCGCCAAGTACCGTGTGGACGCCGATAGCATTGGTGATGATCGCCATGCCGCCCATGATGGCAATGATCGCACTCAGCACAGGCAGGTCGCTGCGGAACCGGTCATTGGTGAAGCGGATGATCTCGAACACCAGTTTTCGGCCGATGGTAAAGCTGAAGGCCATGAAGGCCAGCGTGCCGATGACCGCCTTGGCGAGCGTCGGCAGGTCGACGGCACCCTTTTCCGCCAGGCTGAAGGTCACGGCAATGATCACCCAGCCGACCGTATCGTCAATGATCGCCGAGGCGACGATCAGTTGACCGATGTTCCGGCGCATGAAGTCCATCTCGCGAACGACGGAGGCGACGATCTTTACCGACGAGATCGATAGCGCAGTACCGAGAAACAGCGACGTCACCAGCCGCTTGCTGGCATCCGGGAGGAACTCTGCGGGGATAAGCTGCCCCAGCGCGAAACCGGCGGCAAACGGCACGGCAATACCGGTCAGCGACACGCCGAGGGCTGCCCGCCGCAGCCGCTTGGCGAGCCCGAGATCGGTTTCCATACCGGCCAGCAGCAGCAGGAACAGGATACCGAGCTGCGCCACGGCATCCGTCATACTCTTCTGTTCGGGAGACGTCGGGAAGATATGCGCCTGGGCATCTGGCCAGATCTGGCCGAGGATCGAAGGGCCGAGAATGATGCCACCGATGATCTGCCCCATGATCGATGGCTGGCCGATCCTCACCATGGCCTCGCCGAGCAGGCGGCCGACGACCACGAGGATGACGATCTGGATCAGGAACAGACTTTCCGACGCGCCTCCCTTGGCGCCCTCTTCAGCAAATGCAGTTGCGGGCGCCATGAAGAAGCAGGCCGCTGCCGCTGTCTGTAGAATGCGATTTCGGGAGAGGTCGGATAATCTGGGGAAACGTATCAATAAGAAAGCCTCGCTATGTCTGCCAGCAACGTCGGATGGGACGCCGCGTTCCCTGGCATTAGCCTTGCAGATGGGTCGTATCCAGAAAAATCAACCCGGTAATCTTCCGCTGGCGTTGATGACTGCCGGCGCCGGCCCGCCGACCGGAACCGCGCATCAAAGCCGCAGCCGCGAGAGACACCCTTGCATAGAGGCTGCCCGAAGCCTAAATCGGCGCTTGCACAGACAGGATCGGAGACCAGATGAACCCGCTCGCCAAGCCGCAACGCGAAGGAAAATATCGCGACAGGGATATCGACTGCCAGGAGGCTTTGGAAAAGGCGTTCATGGAAATCGCCGGCGTCCAGTCCAACACGGTGGTCGCCGCTGCCGGCGGCACCATGTCTCCTGCATTGGCGGCCCTGGCGAAAAGCGCCGAGGCCGTCGGCTGGTCGCTTGAAGAGGCAGAAGTCGCCATCAGCGAACTGGCGCAGAACCTGCTGGATGAAGACGCTGCCGGCGCCGGCGAAGAGGAATAAGCAGATGTCCGAAGCGACGCCGTCAGCCTGCCAGGATGGCGTCGGCTTCGTCTGCACTCATCTCGAAGACCGCATTGCCGATCGTGAAGCCGAACCCGTTACGGGCGAACGCCGATAGCTCCTTGGCCTTGCGCTTGTCGTCGGCCTCTCCCCGCCGGTACGGGCCGAAGGCGCGCTTTCTGGCAAAGACCACAGCCGCATAGAGATCGTCGGTATCCTTGAGTGCCGAAGCAGCGACGTCCGTATCCACACCCTTTGCTGAGAGCGTCTGCGCAATGAACCGCTTCGACTTGCCGTTGCGCACGGCAGCATCCGTCTTCTGGCGGGCATAGGCGCCGTCATCCAGCGCCTTCTGTTCATAGGCCAACGCGACTGCCGCAGCGGAAATTGCACGCAGTTGGTCGCCTGTGATGTCTTCGAATTTCGCCTTGGCTTTTTTGACGATAGCTTCGGAAAGCTCTTTTTCCGTCATCATCCGCCGCTCGAGACGGGAGAGCGTTGCATTGCGCGTCCACGCCAGCATCCGGGGCGTTGGGACTGAACCCTGGTCCTCTTCGGGGACTTCCGGTGGACGCGCCCTGGCCTTCGGAAATTCGATCAGAATCGCCGCAGACCCCATTCGCGCTCGAATTCCGCGTCGGCATCGATTTCCTGAACAACAACAGGGGTAGGGCTGCGTTTCTGCTGCACGGGAGCCTCGACCTTGGCAACAGGAGCAGGCGGCGCGATCATCACCAGGTTCTCGGCGAAGACCTTGCCGTTCTTGTCGCCCAATGTGTATTCCAGGGATGTGCCGGGTTCGAGGGGCGGCAACTTGGCTTCCTCGATTTTCCGCAAATGCAGGAAGACATCAGCGCTGCCATCGTCCGGCGTGATAAAACCATAGCCCTTGGTTACGTTGAACCATTTCACCTTGCCCGTGGCCAAATCCGGCTTTCCTCATTCGCTGCAAATCATTTAACCCATAGTGGCACTACGGCCGGCAAAATTCAACGCCATGACCGTTTGAAGCCCCGAGTAACCGCGATTATTGTTACTATCCGGCACAAGAAATACGTCGGTTGCGGGTGCGCGGTCGCCGCTTCGTGACTGGTCCTTCGTCAGAGCTCAACTATAATGCTTCGAATACGGCGGAGATCGCCTGTAGAACCATCGACGAGGAAGAGGAAGCACCGTGAGCAAGAAGCGTCCCGAAGGCATCGAAACCTACGACGCGCCGGCCGGCGGCTGGGGCGCATTACGCGCCGTCGCCAAGACGCTCTCCCAGCAGCAGGTTGTGGCGCAAGGCACGACGACGTTGCTGAAAGCCAATCAGCCCGATGGCTTCGATTGTCCGGGTTGCGCCTGGCCGGACCCGAAACACACCTCCTCGTTCGAATTCTGCGAAAACGGCGCCAAGGCCATCACTTGGGAATCGACGGCAAAGCGCGTCGGTCCCAGCTTCTTTGCCGACAACAGCGTAAGCGATCTCTGGCACTGGACGGACCACAAGCTGGAAGGCGCCGGCCGGCTGACCCATCCGCTGGTCTACGACCGCGACAGCGACCGCTATGTGCCGATTGAATGGGACGAAGCCTACCGCCTGATCGGCGCCGAACTGAACAAGCTGCCTGATCCGCACATGGCCGAATTCTACACCTCGGGCCGCGCCTCGAACGAGGCTGCCTTCCTGTTCCAGCTCTTTGTGCGCGCCTACGGCACCAACAATTTCCCCGACTGCTCGAACATGTGCCATGAGGCGACCAGCGTCGGACTGCCGAAATCGATCGGCGTCGGCAAGGGAACGGTGACGCTGGAGGATTTCGACCACTGCGACGCGATCTTCAGTTTTGGCCACAATCCCGGCACCAACCACCCCCGCATGATGGGAACGCTGCATGAGGCAGCCCGTCGTGGCGTACCGATCATCGTCTTCAATCCGCTGAAGGAGCGGGCGCTGGAGAAATTCGCATCGCCACAAAGCCCGGTAGAGATGGCGACCTTCTCCTCGACGCCGATCGCCTCCGCCTATCACCAGGTCCGCACCGGCGGCGACCTGGCTGCCCTGAAGGGCCTGATGAAATCGATCTTCGAGCGCGATGCCGCAGACCTCGCCGCCGGCGGAACGGGCGTGCTGGATCGCGAATTCATCGAGACCCACACCGTTGGCCTGGAAGCTCTGAAAGCCGATATCGACGCCACCAGCTGGGACACCATCCTCGAGAGCTCCGGCCTGACGCGGGCAGCGCTCGAGAGCGCGGTCGATGTCTACCTCAATGCCAAAAAGGTCATCCTCTGCTACGGCATGGGCATAACCCAGCACGCCAACGGCACCGCCAATGTCCAGCAACTCGCCAACTTCCTGATGCTGCGCGGCAATATCGGCAAGGAGGGCGCCGGCATCTGTCCGCTGCGCGGCCATTCCAACGTCCAGGGCGACCGCACCGTCGGTATTACCGAGATCCCGACCAAGCCGCTGATCGACGGCATCGAGCGTGCCTTCGGCTTCCGCCCGACCATGGACAAGGGGCACAATGCCGTCGAAGCCGTCGAGGCAATCCGCGACGGCAGGTCGAAGGCGCTGATCTGCCTCGGCGGCAACTTGGCCGTCGCCATGCCCGATCCCGATGCCACCTTCGCTGCCATGCGCAAGCTGGATCTGGCGGTCCACATCACCACCAAGCTCAACCGCTCGCATCTGCTCTTGGCAAAGACCTCGATCCTGCTGCCGGTCTTCGGCCGTACCGACCTCGACACCCAGAAATCCGGGCCGCAATCGGTGACCGTCGAGGACTCGATGTCCATGGTGCACGCCTCACGGGGCTTCCTCAATCCACCAAGCGAGCACCTGCGCTCCGAACCCTCCGTCGTTGCCGGCATGGCAAAGGCGACCCTCGGAGATCGCTACGGCATAGACTGGGACGGCATGATCGAGAATTACGACCGCATCCGCGACAAGATTGCGATTGTCTTCCCGGATTTCCACGACTTCAACGCCCGCGTCCGCGTCAAGGGCGGCTTTCGCCTCGACATTCCAGCAAGCTATCGCCAATGGAAGACCGAAAGCGGCAAGGCAACCTTCCTCGTTGCCCCCGGCGTCGATGAGGATCCGCGCCTGTCCAGCGATAGCGTGCTGGTGCTGACGACCCTGCGCAGCCACGACCAGTACAACACCACCATCTACGGCATGAACGACCGCTATCGCGGTGTGTTCGGCAGGCGGGATGTCGTCTTCATGAACAAGGACGACCTTTCCGCACGTGGCCTCACGGAAGGCGACAAGATCGATATTATCGCGGCCCCCTATCCGAACGAAAGCCCGTCGGCCGGCAAGACGGTGCGTGGCTTTACCGTCGTCACCTACGATATCCCCAAGGGCTCGGTGGCCGGCTATTACCCGGAAATGAACAGCGTCATCGCGCTTGGCCATTACGACCGGAAGTCCGGTACTCCGGCCTATAAGGGGGTGCCGGTCGAGGTGCGTCGCGCCGTCTGACCACACGGGCAAGGCTTTCCATCCCGACTGGCCCGCAGCAGGGGACAGTGGGGATGGAAGTCACAAAAAGATCCCCGCAAGGAGAATCGCCGGGAGAGCTTAAAACTGTGATCTGCAGTCCCTATATGAGGAACGTCACAGTTCCGTGCCTCATAGGAGAAGCAATGTCCGCTGCCTCGCGTTTCGCCAAATTCGCTCTTATCGCCGTCGTTTCAGCGGCCAGCGTCTTTGCTACCATCGGTGATGCGGATGCCCGGCGCGCCGGCGGCGGCATGAGCTTCGGAAGCAGAGGCACCCGCACCTATACGGCGCCGCCAGCCACCAGCACGGCCCCGACCACTGCCGCGCCGATCGAGCGCTCGATGACACCCCAGACCTCGCCGCAATTTCAGCCGCAGCCTGGCGTCAACGCGCCCCGCACCGGCGGAATGTTCGGTGGCTTCGGCCGCTCGCTGCTCGGCGGCCTTGCCATCGGCGGCCTGCTCGGCATGTTCCTCGGCCACGGCTTTGGCGGTGCTGCCGGCTTCCTCGGTATGCTTCTGCAGATCGCCATCGTGGGCGGCCTGATTATGCTTGCGATGCGCTTCTTCGCCAATCGCCGGCAGGGTGCAGCCTCACCGTCGGCAGGCAACGCCTATGCCGGCCCGTCGCCAATGACGCCGTCCTTCCGCATTCCGACCTTGGGCGGCTCAGCTTCAGGCTACGGTTCCGGCAACGCCGCGCCGAAGACCTCGGCCAAGCCGAGCGACGAAATCGGCCTGTCGCCAACCGACTACAGCCGCTTCGAGGCCCTGCTGACCAAGATCCAGACCGCCTACGGCGCCGAGGACTATGGCGCCATCCGCGCCCTGACGACGCCTGAAGCGATGTCCTATCTGGCCGAAGAACTTGGCGAAAACGCCACCAACGGCGTCCGCAACACTGTATCGCAGGTGAAATTGCTGCAGGGCGACGTATCCGAAGCATGGCGCGAAAATGGTGTCGACTATGCGACCCTCGCCATGCGCTATTCCAGCATCGACGCCATGGTCGACCGCAACAGCGGCAAGCTCGTCGACGGCGACGACCGCAACCCGAGCGAATCCACCGAACTCTGGACCTTCACCCGCAAACCCGGCACCGAATGGCTCCTCTCCGCCATCCAGGGCACTGAGCCTGCAAGGCACTAAGGCGAACTGCGATCGCGGCCGGGGATCAATCCCGGCCGCATGAGCATCGGCAGAAAATTGCGATAACGTGCAATGGCCTGTGAGTGACACACGCCAATCTCTTTAGTGAGCACATCAGCAAAAAAACTGGAAAATAATGCGAGCTACCGCAGATAGCCGCTAAAGATGGCGGAATCCAAATCAGGAATTGGCGGAGAGGGTGGGATTTGAACCCACGGTGCCCTTGCAGGCACGCCGGATTTCGAGTGCGGTTTTCCGGTCACATTGAAAGCTTTGGGGTAATTCTTCTCCCGATCCAAAGATCCTAATTCGCAAAATCACAATATCTGCAGCTAGCTCTCACAGGCGCCAAGTTATGCGCCGGATGTCTGCCTTTCCAAAGAAGAAAGTTCATCGCTCCACAGCGCTCAGAAGCTCACTGTCATTCCTACCATCGACAACCGTGATATTGTTCGCCTTGAATTGCTCGATAGATTCGCGAAACGCCCTTTGGCGCGGCGAATCGCCGCTAGGCCCTTCCACCGCGAAAACCACCTCCGGCGGCAGGACTTTCTTCAAGCGATTGATCGTGAAAGCCCATTTGTTTCCATGGTCCAGAATGCGTGTCGGTTCGTCTTGACCGAGATATATCGGCTTCAATACCTTCAGCGGCGTATCCTGGACGATTTCCACAAACGGGAACTTTGCGGAGTATATTCCGTCCGAAAACGCCATAGGCTTGAAACTACGGCCAATATCGCGCAGTTTTAAAATCCCTCGGACGTGCTTTTCTAGTAACCCTTCACGATAAACCGAGCCGGCGAAGTTCCGTCTGACATAGTAGTCAAACAATTCATCGAGCTTAGCCTTGGGATTATCAGTCATTGCGAAGCGAACGTCGCTGAATCGGATTACCCCCTCGCGATCCTTAGTCAAAGCGTGAAAAAGATGCTCGGCGTTGTCGTTCAGATCGAACTCGAACCTACTCTGCCCGTTACCCGTATGACCGGCGAGATCCCTGATACGCTTCAACTCAGTGTAATAGCTTTTCAGGACACTGCGAATAGTAACTGCCTCGACGGTGTCGAAGAAGTTTGTCAACCTACCCAGGCGCCTGGTCTCAAGCCTAAAGTCCAGAAAGCTCATGCGCGGCGCGACGATCACGATACCGATGTTGGCGAATTCTTCCGTTTCGACGTGCGGCTGGAAACGGACTATCGCATAGCTCACAGCTTGCTTTTTCATGTTCGTTCCCAAAACGCCGGCACTCTATGTCGCTTCAGTGTGTTTTCGACACGATCGAGCGACAAGTTAATATCGACCGTGCAGGCGTCGTCTACATAGTGCCACCGTTCTGGGATGTCACCAAGGATCTTGGGCAATCCTGTCAAAGCCTTCTCAAACCTTGCATTGTAATGGCCCTGTAGATCCTCCTGGTCGCAAATATCCGACAGAGAACTACGGAAAATATGACTTTCAAGCTGTGAATGAAGCGTTACCTCTTCATCGAAAGCTAGATTATGATCGATGACAACAAGCCGATGAGCTGTCTCTGACCAAAGGAGATTGGGATTGCCGCCAGCATCAGTTAGCGTGCGGTCGCCGTTTTTAACCCACCAGTCGAAGGCCGCGATATCGCGCTTTAGGTCCGTCGGCGCGTGCTGGACGTTGATGAAAGACATCTCCGTCGCATTCTCAATATTCTCCGAGCCGAAGAGCAAGCCAGCTCCCAAGGCACTTAAGGCCCCGTGCCGGCCTGCTTCGTAAAGTTCCTGCGGCACCGTTACTATGCAAAATGGAGGTATCGGCAAACCCAGTTGTCGCGCTAGGTGACCAGCAATCCATTCTTTTACAAGCGAGGCGTAGCCAGCCCCTGTGCCTTTAACAAAGTAGATTTTGCCGTCGGAACCGCGGCAAATATAGGGCTCCGTAGAACCCTGCTCAGAGCGTCTCAGCACTTCGTCGATTTCGATCGGCATCGGTCCCCACGCATACCACTTGTAGCATGCCTTAGATCACACCGTAAATCGAAGTCCAAGAGCGAGGACGTGCCGAGAGTGTGGCCCTAGCCAATTTTAAACTGGCATCGAATATAGCTAAAATCAGCGGATTGGGAGGGAAGCCTTACGGCCCCACGTTCAAAATGGCGGAGAGGGTGGGATTTGAACCCACGGTGCCCTTGCAGGCACGCCGCATTTCGAGTGCGGTACATTCAACCACTCTGCCACCTCTCCGCGGAACCGGTTGACGCTGTGAAGCGCGCCGTCCTCTTACCGATAGAAAGTCCGGATGGCAAGGGTGAAAGTCGAAGCTTTTCACCCTTTTGCCTTGACACAATTTGACCCCTCGCGTATGTGCCCGATCCAATAGGTGCGGAGAAGTCCGCTCCCTTTGCGCTTCCGCGTTCCGCGCAAGCATCACCGGCAGGCCGGTTCGGGCACAAGGCCCGCCTCGCCTGCTCAATGTCGACTGATAAAAAGACGGCCCCCAAAGCGGGAGAGCCGGAACGAACATGAAAGGATAACCAATGTTCGCAGTCATCAAGACCGGCGGTAAGCAGTACCGTGTGGCAGCAAACGACGTGCTGACCATCGAGAAGCTCGACGTCATCGCCGGCGATATCGTAGAATTTAACGAAGTCCTGATGATCGGCGTCGGCGCCGACGCTTCCATCGGCGCGCCCTTCGTTGTCGGCGCAACCGTCAAGGCTGAGGTTGTCGAACACAACCGCGCCCGCAAGGTCATCGCCTTCAAGAAGCGTCGTCGTCAGAATTCCAAGCGTTCGCGCGGTCATCGTCAGCATCACACGGTTGTCCGCATCACCGACATCGTCGCTGCCGTTTAAGATCACGGACAGGTTTAAAGGAGAAATCCCATGGCACATAAAAAAGCAGGCGGTTCGTCGCGCAACGGTCGTGATTCCGAATCCAAGCGTCTCGGCGTGAAGAAGTTCGGCGGCGAAGCTGTGATTGCAGGTAATATCATTCTGCGCCAGCGTGGCACGCAGTGGCATCCGGGCGCCAATGTCGGCCTCGGCAAGGACCACACGATCTTCGCGCTCACTCCCGGTAACGTCGCCTATCGCACCAAGGCCAATGGCCGCGTGTACGTATCCGTGATGCCGAAAGCCGAAGCAGCAGAATAAAGCCGGAAGCGTTTAAGCAGCCGGCGTCTCATCGACCCGGCTGACCGCATCAGGTTCAGTCTTTGAAAACGGGGAGATGGGGCGCCATCTCCCTTTTTTCTTTTCCCACAAGGAGGACTGAACGATGCAAAGCGAACTGTTAAGGGAGGACCAATCGCGGTCGCCCGAAGACCGGTTGAGGCCGGAGAGGTTAAGACCCGATTGCCCCGTCTTGTTATCGGAGCGGCTCGTTCTGCGCGCGCCCCACAAAGACGACATCGAAGCCCTTGCCCATCTCGCCAATAACGCCAATGTCGCCACCATGGTCTCGCGCATGCAGCACCCGTATACGACCCGGGACGCCGCCGATTTTGTGCGCCGCACGACGTCTGGCGAGATTGGCAAGTGCCTCTATGCGATCACCAAAATGGAAAACGGCGCCTTTCTCGGCTGTTGCGGCATAGAACCGGGCCAGGATCCGACGACTGTCGAAATCGGCTACTGGCTGGGCGAGCCCTACTGGAACCAGGGCTTCATGACGGAAGCGGCTCACGCGCTGATAGACATGGTGTTCCGCACGCGGCCTGAGGTCGACCAGATCGATGCCCGCTGCCGGGTCACCAACGTCGCCTCTCGTCGGGTGATCCACAAGTGCGGGTTCCAGTTCCAGGGCGCCGGGCTGGCAGCGTCCCTGGCGCTTGGCAGCACGGTCTCCGTCGAATGGTTCCGGCTGGATCGCCGCACCTGGATGTCGTTGCGCAGCTGGGGGGCACTGAGATGAACGCCGCTGTCCTCTCGCGCCGGTCGCAGCAGATCGCGGCACCCGGCCCGGAACCGGTTATCCGCACCGCCCGGCTGACACTGCGGCCGCATCGCCTTGGCGACGCTGACGCGATTACGGGATCTCTGTCGGATTTCGCGGTCACCCGCATGCTGGCGCGTGTGCCGGTCCCTTACCACCGGCAGGACGCGCTCGACTGGCTGGTGCCGCGAGCCTCCGGTCTGCTCGCGGACTGGGCGCTGGCGATTACCGAGGGCGATGACGATGTCCACATCGGCACGGTCGGCATCGAACTGCGCCACGATCGCTGGCACGTCGGCTACTGGCTGAACCGCTACTACTGGCGGCGCGGGTTCATGGGCGAGGCTGTGGCAGCCGCGCTGGAACGCTTCAGCCGGCGGATGCCAGGCGAAGACATCCATTCCGGTGTTTTCGTCGACAATCCGGCGTCGCTGAAGCTGCAGGAGAAACTCGGCTTCCGCATCACCGGTTGCGCGGAAGTCTTCAGCTTTGCCCGCAGCACCATGGTTCCGCACGTCGAAACCCTGCTGTTGCCGGGCGATCTGCGCACCAGCGCTAGTGCCAGTGCCTGACGCAGACAGAGCCTGACATAGACAAAACCGTCGCCGGTTCGCCGGCGGCGGCTTCTTATAGACCAGACAGCAAGACCCCCGCAGGCGGCTATGCTATAGCTGCTGCAGATGACGATAATCTTTGACCTCCGGCAGAACCGCCTATATCGAAGGCGGCATGACGGGCGCAAACTGACCGAATAGCGAAGAATACGATGAAATTTCTTGACGAAGCAAAAGTCTACATCCGCTCCGGCGACGGCGGTGGCGGCAGCGTCTCATTCCGCCGGGAAAAATTCATCGAGTTCGGCGGCCCCGACGGCGGCGACGGCGGACGCGGTGGCGACGTCTGGGTCGAGGCGGTCAACGGCTTGAATACGCTGATCGATTTTCGTTTCCAGCAGCATTTCAAGGCGCAGATCGGTACCCATGGCATGGGCCGCAACCGCACCGGTGCAAACGGCGAGCACGTCACGCTGAAGGTGCCGGTGGGCACGCAGGTCTTCGAGGAAGACGCCGAGACGATGATCTGCGACCTGACCTTCGAAGGCCAGCGCTTCCGCATCGCCGCCGGCGGTAATGGCGGCTTCGGCAATGCCCATTTCAAATCCTCTACCAACCAGTCGCCGGATTGGGCCAATCCTGGTCTCGAGGGCGAGGAAAAGACCATCTGGCTGCGGCTGAAGCTGATCGCCGATGCAGGCCTCGTCGGCATGCCGAATGCCGGCAAGTCGACCTTCCTCGGCGCAGTTACGCGTGCCCGCCCGAAGATTGCCAATTACCCCTTCACCACGCTGCATCCCAACCTCGGTGTCGCAACCGTCGACGGCACGGAATTCATTCTAGCCGACATTCCGGGCCTGATCGAAGGCGCCCATGAGGGCGTCGGCATCGGCGACCGTTTCCTCGGCCATGTCGAGCGCACCCGCGTGCTGCTGCACCTGGTCTCCGCCCAGGAAGAAAAGGTCGGCAAGGCCTACAAGACAGTCCGCCACGAGCTCGAGGCCTATGATGAGGAGCTGGGCGAAAAGCTGGAAATCGTCGCCCTGTCGCAGGTCGACATTCTCGACGATGCGGAACTGAAGAAGAAAACGAAGGAGCTTGCCCGCGCCTGCGGTCACACGCCGTACCAGATTTCGGCGATCACCGGCAAAGGCATGACGGACCTTTTGCGCGCGCTGCGCGACATCATCGCTATCGGCGAAACCGAAGACAAGCCGATGAAGGCGCTGAAAAACCGCCACCGGGATACGGTCGACCTGGTCGCGGATGAAGCCAACGAAAGCGGGGACGAGGAGCGCGAGGGATGACAGCCCGACAACCGCTCGACCGCTACCGGCGAATCGTCATCAAGATCGGCTCGGCGCTGCTGGTCGACCGCGGCACCGGGTTGAAGAAGGCCTGGCTCGATGCGATCTGCGCCGACATCGCCGCGCTGAAGGCAAAGGGCGTCGATGTCCTTGTCGTCTCCTCGGGAGCCATCGCGCTCGGCCGCTCCGTGCTCGATCTTGCCAGCGGCGCGCTGAAGCTCGAGGAGAGCCAGGCGGCTGCGGCGGTCGGGCAGATTGCGCTCGCCCGCGCCTGGTCGGGAAGCCTTTCCCGTGACGACATCGTTGCCGGCCAGATCCTGCTGACGCTTGGCGACACCGAGGAGCGACGCCGCTATCTCAATGCCCGCGCCACCATCAGCCAGCTCCTGAAACTCGGTGCGGTACCGATCATCAATGAGAACGACACGGTCGCCACCAGCGAAATCCGCTATGGCGACAACGACCGGCTGGCCGCGCGCGTCGCCACCATGACCGGCGCAGACCTGCTGATCCTGTTGTCCGATATCGACGGCCTCTACACCGCCCCGCCTCACCTCGACCCAAATGCCCGGTTCCTCCACACGATTGCTGAAATCACGCCCGAAATCGAGGCGATGGCCGGCGGCGCTGCCTCGGAACTATCACGCGGCGGCATGCGCACCAAGATCGATGCCGGCAAGATCGCCACCGGTGCCGGCTGCGCCATGATCATTGCATCTGGCAAGACTGACCGGCCTCTTTCCGCCATCGACCAAGGTGCCCGCTCCTCCTGGTTTGCGCCCTCTGGCACACCGGTCACAGCGCGCAAGACCTGGATTGCCGGGCAGCTGCAGCCGGCAGGCGAACTGCATGTCGATGCCGGCGCCGTCACCGCGCTCGGTGCAGGCAAGAGCTTGCTGCCTGCTGGCGTGCGCTCCGTGATCGGTCACTTCGGACGCGGCGATACCGTCGCCGTCATCGGTCCCGCCGGCCGCGAGATCGGCCGTGGCCTTGCCGGCTACGATGCCGAAGAGGCACGGCAGATTACCGGCCGCAAGTCGGCGGAGATCGAGGCCATTCTCGGCTATGCCGGCCGCGCCGCCATGGTTCACCGCGACGATCTGGTAATGACGGCGTCGGGAACGCAAGGCACAGCAAGCCGAAAGGACGAGGCGCATGCTTGATCACGTAGCAGCCAGCCCTGATATCGACCGGCTGATGGATGAAATCGGTCGCCGGGCCCGCGCTGCGGCGCGTCCGCTGTCGTTTGCCTCTGCTCAATCGAAAACCCGCGCCCTCAATGCCATGGCGGATGCCATTCTTTCAAAGCGGGACCACATATTGGCTGAGAATGCCAGGGATCTTGGCGACGTGGAAGGCACCGGCATGCTCGCATCGTCGATCGACAGGTTGACGCTGACCGAGGCACGCATCGACGCCATGGCCGACGGCATCCGCACGATTGCCGCACTGGCCGATCCGGTCGGCGAAGTCATTGCCGCCTGGGAACGCCCGAACGGGCTGCAGATCGAGCGCGTCCGCACGCCGCTCGGCGTCATCGGCGTCATCTTCGAAAGCCGCCCCAACGTTACCGCCGATGCTGGTGCACTCTGCCTGAAAGCCGGCAATGTCGCCATTCTGCGCTGCGGCAGCGATTCGCGCCGTTCCTCGCAGGCAATCCATGCCTGCCTCGTCGAGGGATTGAAGGCGGCAGGCTTGCCGGAATACGCGATCCAACTTGTCCCGGTTACCGATCGGGCAGCCGTCGGCGCAATGCTGTCCGGGCTCGATGGAAATATCGACGTCATCGTCCCGCGCGGCGGCAAAAGCCTCGTGGCGCGGGTGCAAAGCGAGGCCCGCGTTCCGGTCTTTGCCCACCTCGAGGGTATCTGCCACATCTACATCGATGCGTCTGCGAAACTGGAAATGGCAAAGCAGATTGTCGTCAACGCCAAGATGCGCCGTACTGGCGTGTGTGGCGCGGCCGAGACGCTGCTTGTCGACCGGGCGGCAGCGGCAACCCACCTCAAGCCGCTCGTCGACGCTCTTGCGGCGGCCGGCTGCGAAGTTCGCGGATCGGCCGACGTGCTTCATGCTATCCCCGCATTGAAGGCTGCCACCGAGGAGGATTGGTCGACGGAGTATCTCGATGCCATTATATCGATTGCTATGGTTGATGGCATCTCGGGCGCTATCGAACATATAGCCCGCTATTCATCCAATCACACCGAGGCTGTCATTGCTGAAGACCCCGAAGTGGTGGGGCGCTTCTTCACGGAGGTGGATTCAGCAATCCTGCTGCACAACGCGTCGACGCAATTTGCCGATGGCGGTGAGTTCGGCATGGGCGCGGAAATCGGCATTGCCACCGGAAAGATGCATGCGCGCGGACCTGTCGGCGTCGAACAACTGACGTCGTTCAAATACCGGGTACGCGGCAGCGGACAGATACGGCCCTGATGTGACAGCAGACAGGATCGACGCCCACTATCTTCGTATGCCCCATGCCGAGCGCGGAATGGTCGTCGGCCTGTTCGGCGGCTCCTTCAATCCGCCGCACCCCGGCCATGTGCTGGTTGCAGAAATTGCCATCCGCCGGCTGGGCCTCGACCAGCTCTGGTGGATGGTGACGCCCGGCAACCCTTTGAAGAATACCAATCAGCTCGCCCCGATGGCAGAGCGCATCGCACTCAGCGAAAAGATTGCGATCGATCCCCGCATCAAGGTGACCGGCTTCGAGCAGGCGCTCAACATGCGCTATACGGCCGATACGCTGGCCCGCGTCAAGGCGCTGAACAGCCACGTGCATTTCATCTGGATCATGGGCGCCGATAGCCTGAACACGTTCCACAAATGGCAGAAGTGGCAGACCATCGCCAATACTTTCCCGATCGCCGTGATCGATCGGCCGGGTTCGACGCTCTCGCACCTGTCGGCAAAGATGGCGAAGACCTTTCACTACGCCCGTGTCGACGAAGACGACGCAAGGGTGCTGTGGAAGAAGCGTGCACCGGCCTGGACATTCATCCACGGTCCGCGCTCGACGCTGAGCTCGACCGCTCTCCGCGAAGAGCAGCAGAAAACCTGAATTTCCGAAATTTGAAATCCTCAAAAATGAAAAGCCCGACGGGGGAGGAGATCCGTCGGGCCTATCAAAACTGATCGACAACCGGGAGGAGGAGTGTCATCGATCCAAAATCGAATGGCGCTGGGAGGAGGAGTGCGCCGTTCGATGAGTTAAATCTAGCACAGCTGTCGAGAAGTAAAATCGTTGATATCGCAACGCAGCCATGCATTTTACAAATGACAGAAAAGTGCAAATGCACAAAATTAAATCTTTCGTAAGCTTTCGCGCGAGATCACACCGACCACCTACGCTGTTGACGACGCCCTGCCCCCAAAAGACGCTGGGGCGCCATGTTGCAGCCCGATGGATGTCACAGGGGCCTACAGAGCCATGCGAAATCGACCAAGTCAGTAGGGAATAGCAATCGGCGAAATCTCTGAAATCATTGTCGATTAATCGTGTTGACGAAACCGACGCTGGTCAAATCGCGCGAAGCGATATATTCCTGAAAATACTTCGCCAATTTGGAGATTACCATGCCGACCCGCCGTTCCTGGATGAAACTTGCCGCTGTAGCCATTGTCGCCGGCTGGCTCGGATTGACCACCGGCGTCTCTCCCTCGGCAGCGGCGGAAAAAATAACCGTGTTCGCTGCCGCCAGCATGAAGAACGCCCTCGACAGCGCAAACGCCGCTTACACCGCCCAGAGCGGCAAGCAGATCACCGTGTCCTATGCCGCGAGTTCGGCGCTGGCAAAGCAGATCGAGAGCGGCGCACCTGCAGATATCTTCATTTCGGCCGACACCGACTGGATGGCATACCTCGGCAACAAGAACCTGCTGAAGCCGGATACGCAGGTAAACCTATTGGGCAACCAGATCGTGCTCGTTGCCCCCCGCGACAAAGCGAAGCCGGTTGAGATCAAGGCCGGCATGGATTTCTCCGCCCTCCTCGGCGACGGTCGCCTGGCGATGGGCCAGGTCGATTCCGTGCCAGCCGGTAAATACGGCAAGGCAGCCCTCGAAAAACTGGGGATCTGGCCGTCGGTCGAAAGCAAGGTTGCCGGTGCCGAAAGCGTGCGCGCTGCGCTGGCGCTGGTATCGCGCGGCGAAGCCCCCTACGGAATTGTCTATCAGACGGATGCCGCCTCCGACCCGGGCGTCGCCATCGTCGGCACTTTTCCAGCAGACAGCCACCCGCCCATCATCTATCCGCTCGCCATCACTGCCAGCAGCAGGAACAAGGATGTCGATGCCTATTACGACTTCCTCAAGTCGTCCAAGGCGGAGCCTTTCTTCGAGCACGAAGGTTTCACCATCCTGAACTGAACATCGCCTGCCTGCTGCATGACCGGCGGACCAACAGGGAAAGAGAGCGGTTTTGGAGGGATGGCATTTAAGCAGTGACGAGTGGACGGCGATTCTGCTTAGCCTGCGCGTCGCTAGCGTGGCCATGCTGGTGAGCCTGCCATTCGGGGTCGCCGCAGCGCTGCTTCTCGCTCGCGGCCGGTTCTTTGGAAAATCGCTGCTGAACGGCATCATCCATATGCCGCTGATCCTGCCGCCGGTCGTCACCGGTTTTCTGCTGCTGATCCTGTTCGGTCGCCGCGGCGTCATCGGCGCCTTCCTCGACAACCATTTCGGCATCGTCTTTTCTTTTAGATGGACCGGTGCCGCGCTCGCCTGCGGAATCATGGGGTTCCCCCTGATGGTACGCAGCATCCGGCTGTCGCTGGAAGCCGTCGACCGCAAGCTGGAGGAGGCTGCAGGAACGCTGGGTGCCAGTCCTGTGTGGATATTCCTCACCGTCACCTTGCCGCTCACGCTCCCCGGTATCATTGCCGGCATGATCCTCTCATTTGCCAAGGCGATGGGGGAATTCGGCGCCACCATCACCTTCGTCTCCAACATTCCTGGCGAAACCCAGACGCTTTCGTCGGCAATCTATACCTTCACTCAGCTCCCCGGCGGCGATGCGGGCGCGCTGAGGCTCACCGTCGTCGCGGTGCTGATTTCCATGACCGCACTGCTGGCGTCCGAGTTTCTTGCCCGTTGGGTCGGCCGCAGGGTGGACGTCTGATGACGCTGACGGTGAACATCCGCCACAGGCTCGGCGCTTTTGCGCTGGACGCTGCCTTTACCGCAGAGGGCGGGGTTACGGCCCTGTTCGGCCGCTCCGGCTCTGGGAAGACCTCGCTCATCCGCAGCATTGCCGGGCTGATCCACCCCGACCACGGCCACGTTGCGCTCGATGGCAGGGTGCTGACGGACACGGACCAAAATATCTTCGTGCCCCGCCATCGCCGCCGTTTCGGCTACGTCTTTCAGGAGGCACGGCTGTTTCCGCATCTGTCGGTTCGCCACAACCTCGGCTATGGCCGCTGGTTCGCGCCGAAAACGACCGACCGCGACGATTTCGACAGCGTCGTCGATCTACTCGGGCTCGGCCCGCTTCTGGAGCGCCGACCCGGCAAGCTGTCGGGCGGCGAAAAGCAGCGGGTGGCAATCGGCCGTGCCCTGCTCTCCAACCCGCGCCTGTTGCTGATGGACGAGCCGCTGGCGGCACTCGACGAGGAGCGCAAGGCAGAGATCCTGCCCTATCTTGAACGGCTGCGCGACGAGACGAAAATCCCGATCGTCTATGTCAGCCACGCGATTGCAGAGGTCGCGAGGCTCGCAAGCCGCGTCGTCCTTTTGCGCGACGGCCATGTGGAAGCGGTCGGCAGCGCCGTCGAGGTTTTGAGCCTGCCATCGACGGCGGAGGGCGCCGAGCGCCGCGAGGCCGGCGTGCTGCTGGAAGGCCGCATCGACAGCATCTCGCAGACCCATCTCCTATCGACCGTCGCCCTGAAGACCGCGAAACTGCAGGTGCCGGGGACAGGATTTCCGGTCGGCAGGATGGTGCGGATCCACGTCCCCGCCCGCGATGTGATGCTGGCGACCGTGCGCCCGGAAGGCCTCAGCGCGCTCAATATTCTCGAAGGAACGATCACCTGGATCGGCGTGGTCGCCAACGGTGCGCTGGAAGTCCGCCTCAACTGTGGCGGCGACCCGATCCTGTCGCGGATTACCCAGCTGTCAGGCGAAAGACTGCGCTTGGCAGTGGGCATGACCGTTTTTGCAGTCATCAAGACAGTCGCCCTGCAAAACGGATGACCGGTGTTATCACGCTTCCGGCAACCCCTGCGGACGGTAGTGCTCCTGCAGCCACAGCAGATCGTCGGCGAGAACGAGGGCGACCGCCCGCTCCATCGCCCGGAACCGCTCGAGCAGCGCCTCGCCGAAGGGTGTCAGCACCGCACCGCCACCCTTCTGGCCGCCCCGCTGCGATTCGACCGAGGGCACGTCGAACATGCGGTTGAGGTCGCTGACCAGAAGCCATGCGCGGCGGTAGGACATATCCATGGCTCGCCCCGCCGCCGAAATCGAGCCCGTCCTGCGGATGTGCTCAAGCAGCTCCATCTTGCCCCGGCCAAGCCGATCCTGTCCCGTGAAACGGATGCGCAGGATGGCGTCTATCGTGTCGTTGGAATGTCTGGTCATGGCCCGCAGCTTTTGAGCGTTGTTTCCCTATACGCGCAGCACTCTTGGCTGTATACGGCCGTACCCGAGGCATCGATATGGGCCAATGGGAAGGCCGACGGGCAAAAATTCGCAGATCGGTGCCGAAAACGCATCGCTGGCCGAGAAACTGAGCCCCGACCGCCGATGCCGAGCTGCACGCGTCTTGAAACCTTAGTGCTTTGATGCCTATCTTGAGAACTGATTTGAACGACAGTTCGAATCAATCGCGTGCATGTTCTGTTACTCCTGAAAGGAAAAGCACTGACAACAGTACACGCCAAGGGACGAACGCTAGCCGTTGCCCCGAAGAGCCCGGAACGTGGCGTTGATGCCGCCGCCCGCGCCCTGCAAGCCGTCCTCAACAGCCTTGAGGACTCCAAAGCTGAAGACATCGTCACCATCAACATTGCGGGCAAATCCGCGCTGGGCGACTACATGGTTGTGGTCTCCGGGCGCTCAAACCGCCATGTCCTGGCGATCTCCGATCACCTCACGTCCGATATCAAGGGCGAAGGTCTCGGCAACCCGCGCGTCGAAGGTCTCGACGCAGGCGACTGGGTTCTGATCGACACTGGTGACATCATCGTCCACGTCTTCCGTCCGGAAATCCGCGAGTTCTACAACATCGAAAAGATGTGGGCCGCGCCGGATCTCGACGAGGGCACGATACACTAGCAGATCCGGTTTCCCCGGCTGCTGCGCAGGTTTGACTGGCCGCAACGGCATCTGTCGCGCGGCTAAGAAATATGTGCGGCCGTGCTGGCCATCGTCTCTGGAGTGAACATGCGGATTGGATTGTTTGCCGTTGGCCGGCTGAAGACCGGCCCGGAGAAGGATCTCGCGGCCCGCTATTTCGACCGGTTCGCCAAGACGGGCCCAGCCATCGGGCTGGATTTCTCGCGCGTCACCGAAGTCGCGGAAAGTCGTGCCTCGAACGGCGAAACGCGCAAGCGCGAGGAGGCGGCCATGCTGCTGAAATCGCTGCCGGACGCCAGTATCCTCATGCTGCTCGACGAGCGCGGCAAAGCGATGGACAGCGAGGCATTTGCTGCGCTCCTTGGCCAGTACCGGGACCAGGGCAAGCGCGACCTGACGATCGCCATCGGCGGCGCGGATGGCCTCGATCCTTCGCTCTACGACAGGGCAGACAGCACGATCTGTCTCGGCAAGATGACCTGGCCACACCAGCTTGTGCGGATTCTTATTGCCGAACAGCTCTACAGGGCGGTCACCATTCTCTCCGGCCACCCCTACCATCGCGTCTGAAAGTGGCGGATCGCTCACACAGCCGTGTTTTGATTTCGTCACCGAACTGGCGATATGTCTTGGCCATCGGCGGCAAATCAGCTTACGCCTTGCGCGATAGAGAAATCCTAAGCCATCCGCGATGAAACGATCCGCCGCCCCTCTGCCGCGTCTGCTCCCGCCGCCTCTCGCGGCAGGTACCCGTGCGGCCTTTTTGTGTGCAGCCGTAATGCTCGCGGCAGCTCCGGTGATCCAGGGATATCAGGCGCGCGCCGAGGATGGCGCTGCCGATCCGACGTCGTCGCGGTTGCCACCGGACCAGCAAACCGCCCCCGATACAGCCACCGCAAACCCGCCGGCGCCCGATCCGGCAGCCGACCTTGCCGAAAAACGCGACCAGACACGAGCCGAACTCGATAGCCTGTCGAAGACGATCACCCTCTCTGCCGAAAAGCAGAAGCAGCTTCAGGAAAGTGTAGCGGCGCTCGACAAGAGCAATGCCAGCCTGCGCCAGGCGCTGATCGATTCGGCATCGCGCCGCAAGACGATGGATCGCAAGATCGAAGACAGCGAAAGGGCGCTGACCGATCTGAAGGTCAAGGAGGGCGGCGTCCGTCGCTCGCTTCACGAACGGCGCGGTCTCCTGGCCGAGGTTTTGGCAGCGCTGGAGCGCATGGGCCGCGACCCGCCTCCGGCCCTGCTCGTCAGCCCCGACGACGCCCTCAATTCGGTGCGAAGCGCCATCCTGCTCGGCGCCGTGGTGCCCGGCATGCGCAAAGCGACTGAAAAGCTGCTTGCAGACCTCGGCGAACTGTCGACGCTGGAAGCCTCCACGGCCAAGGAAAAGGCAAACCTTTCCGCAACGCTCACGTCCAGTCTGGAGGAAGAGCGGCGTATGGATCTGCTGATCGCCGAGAACGACCGGCAGAGCAGGGAAAGCGCCGCTCAGATAGAGGACGAGCGCAAGCGTGCCGAGCAACTGGCAGGTAAGGCAACCAGCCTGGAAGGCCTTGTAGCCTCTCTCGAAAGCCAGATCGGCTCGGTGCGCAGCGCGGCAACGGCTGCCCGCGAGGAAGAACAACGCCGGCAAATGATGACCGACGAGCAGCGTGCCGAAGCCAAGGC
Source organism: Rhizobium rhododendri (assembly GCF_007000325.2). Taxonomy (GTDB): domain Bacteria; phylum Pseudomonadota; class Alphaproteobacteria; order Rhizobiales; family Rhizobiaceae; genus Rhizobium; species Rhizobium rhododendri. The sequence goes on from NZ_CP117267.1 coordinate 3,180,608, forward strand.
CCTGGCCGAAAGCGGGGTGCCCGATAAAAACCGCATTGCCCCCGCATATCGATTTTCAGACCTAAAGCAGAAGCTCGAGCTGCCTGTGGCCGGTGATATTCTTCGGCACTTTGGAGACGACGACGGAACGGGACACACGGCCGCTGGCATGACGCTCGCAACCGGCCCCGGCGCGCTCGTCACGGCGCCCGCCGATGGCCTGGTGGTGTATGCCGGCGCTTTCCGCAGCTACGGCCAGATGATCATCCTCGATACCGGCGACGGCTTCCACATGGTTCTGTCCGGAATGGACGCCATCAAGACGCGCCAGGGAAAATTTGTTTTCGCCGGAGAACCGGTTGCGGTGATGGGCGAGAAAAGAGTGGCAAGTGCGACAGCATTGGCGCTGGAAACAAACAAGCCAACGCTTTACATTGAATTGAGAAAAGACGGAAAACCGGTTGATTCCCAACCCTGGTGGACCGCAAAGGATACTGGAAAGGCACGCAATGATTCGTAGGGCTTCTCTTGTCGTCATCGGCGCATTGATGGGTGCGACCGCCATGGGCGTCATTTACTCAGCGGGAGTCCCGGCGGAAGCTGCGAGCGGTTCCACGTATAAGGAATTGTCGGTATTCGGCGATGTCTTCGAGAGGGTTCGGGCGCAATACGTTACGCCTCCCCAGGAAGACAAGCTCATCGAGGCGGCCATCAATGGCATGCTTGCCTCGCTCGATCCGCATTCGAGCTACATGAATGCCAAGGATGCCCAGGACATGCGCACCCAGACCAAGGGTGAGTTTGGCGGTCTCGGCATCGAGGTAACGATGGAGAAGGACCAGATCAAGGTCGGCTCCACGATCGAGAATACCCCCGCCGACAAGGCCGGCGTCAAGGCTGGCGACTTCATCACCGCAATCGACGGATCGCCTGTAAAGGGCCTGAAACTCGAAGATGCCGTGCTGAAGATGCGCGGCGAGGTCAAGACGCCGATCAAGCTGACACTGCAGCGCGTCGGTGTCGATAAGCCGATCGAACTGACGATTGTCCGCGACATCATCCCGGTCGCCGCCGTCCGCTCGCATGTCGAAAACGATGTCGGCTACATCCGGATCCTGCAGTTTACCGAGAAGACCACACCGGATCTCGAAGCTGCCATCCAGAAGATCAAGCAGACCGTGCCAGCCGACAAGCTCAAGGGCTATGTCCTCGACCTGCGCCTCAACCCGGGCGGCTTGCTCGACCAGGCGATCAACGTCTGCGACGACGTCCTGGAGCGTGGCGAAGTGGTCTCGACCCGCGGCCGTAACCCGGACGAAACCCGCCGCTACAACGCCGGTCCGGGCGATCTGACAGACGGCAAGCCGATCATCGTGCTGATCAATGGCGGCTCCGCCTCCGCATCGGAAATCGTTGCAGGCGCCCTGCAAGACCTGCGCCGTGCCACGATCCTCGGCACGCGCTCCTTCGGCAAGGGGTCGGTCCAGACGATCATCCCGCTCGGTGAGAACGGTGCCTTGCGCCTGACCACGGCGCTCTATTACACGCCATCGGGCCGCTCGATCCAGGGCACCGGCATCACGCCTGACATCAAGGTCGACGAGCCGCTGCCGGACGATCTCAAGGGCAAGATGGTCTCCGAAGGCGAATCCACCCTGCGCGGTCACATCAAGGGCCAGTCTGAAACCGACGAAGGATCGGGCTCGGAAGCCTATGTGCCACCGGAGGTCAAGGACGACGTTCAGCTGAACTACGCGCTCGACCTGCTACGTGGCGTCAAGAAAGACCCCGCCTTCCCGCCAAATCCGGACAAGGCTGTAGTCGCCAAGTAAGACGTCGTATAGTAGGACGTCGCCAAGACAGAAAATGGCGCCGGGCTGGAAACAGACCCGGCGCCTTCACGACGCGGAACGACGATTTCCGATGTGGGGCGGACAAGGAAATTGGGAACGGACCTACACGCACCGCTGGGACAGAACCGCCCGCCTCGCCGCAATAGGCGCCTGCCGCCGGTGGGCCGTATGCTGGCAGCCCTCTGCCTGATCGCAATCGCCGGCTTCTCCCTCTACTCCGCGCTGATCCGCGATCCCTTCCAAAAATCTCCCCCCGTCGAAACCGCCGCCAAGGCACCGCCACCGGCTGAAACCGGGGATACGCCGTCGGAGGATGCGGCAGCCGTGTCGACGGGCATGCCGCAGGCAGACCCGCAATCCGGCGCCAACGTCGAGCGCAACCTCACCGGCGACGGTTCTGTTGTGACAACCTACACGCCAAAGCCGCGGGACGGCTCAGGGCCGGTCCTCGTCAGGGCCAACCAGATCGGCCAGGATCCCCGCATGGCGGCAACGCCCAATGATGCGTTGCTGGAAAACTCACCGTTCGGCCGGCTCCCCATCACCTCTCCCGCCGGCCTGCGGCCGATGGATCAATATGCGCGGCCCTGGTCCGGCGCCCACGGCACGCGCATCGCCATCGTCGTTGGCGGCCTCGGCCTCAGCCAGACCGGTACGCAGCGGGCCATAAAGCAGCTGCCGGAGGAAGTAACCCTTGCCTTTGCGGCCAGCGGCAACAGCCTGCAGCGCTGGATGCAGGACGCCCGTCGCAGCGGCCACGAAATCCTGCTGCAGGTACCGCTGGAGCCCTTCGATTATCCGGCCAACAACCCCGGTGCCGATACGTTGTTGACATCGCAGCCAGCGGCGAAAAACGTCGAAAACCTGCACAAGGCGATGGCTGAAATCACCAATTACACCGGCATCATGAATTATCTCGGCGGCCGCTTTCTGTCGAACCCGACCGCTTTTGAACCGGTTCTGCGCGATGTCGGCAAACGCGGCCTGCTATTCCTTGACGATGGCTCATCTGCGCAATCGAAATCCGGCACGATCGCCAAGGCGCTCGCCGTGCCGCATGCTTTTGCCGACATCCAGCTGGACAGCGAACTGAATGGCGACGCGATCACCCGGAAACTGGACGAGCTTGAGCGTATCGCCCGCCGCAACGGCTCGGCAATCGGCGTCGCATCCGCATTCGACGAAAGTGTCGACGCAATTTCCGCCTGGAGCGAGAATGCCGCAACGCGCGGCATCGAGATCGTTTCCGTCTCGGCGCTCGCCAACGATCCGAAACATCCCTGACCGGAGGATATGATGAGCAAGAATCCTAATCCCGTAAAAGCCGAGGACCTGCCTTATCGCCCCTGCGTCGGGGTGATGATCCTCAACGCCGAGGGCCTCGTCTGGGCCGGCCGGCGCATTCCCATCGGCAATTCCGAATATGATGGCTCGGAAAATCTCTGGCAGATGCCGCAAGGCGGCATCGACGAGGGCGAAGATCCGCTGGAAGCGGCCTATCGCGAACTCTACGAGGAGACGGGGATGAAAACCGTCACCCTGCTTGCCGAAGCCAGCGACTGGATCAACTACGATCTGCCACCCGAACTGATCGGCATCGGCCTGAGGGGGAGGTTTCGCGGCCAGACACAGCGCTGGTTCGCCTTCCGCTTCGATGGCGACGAAAGCGAGATCGCCATCAACCCGCCACCCGGCGGCCACGAGCCGGAATTCGACCAGTGGGAATGGAAGCCTATGGAGGAATTGCCGGAACTGATCGTCACCTTCAAGCGTGGCGTCTACGAGCGCGTCGTTGCCGAATTCCGCCATCTGGCCACACTTGGCAAGAGCAGCGACTGATCGACGTTGCCTGAAGCACAATCGGTATAGCTCTACCCTATAACGCCAGACCCCGGCAAAAGCCGGGGTCTGATACATGCAAACATCGATAAGACCTCAGTACTGGTCTTCGTCCTCGTCCTTCGGGGCGCGAAGGGACTTGAGCTTGGCGAAGACGGCATCGGCGTCGATCGCCTTTTCCTTTTCTTCGCGCTCGTAGGAGAATGGCAGCTTTTCGGTTTCCTGCGACGGCTGCAGGGTTGCGCCGAGTTCGGCAGCTGTCGGCAGCGGACGGCCCTTGGCAGCCTTCTCGACTTCCATGTCGAGGTCGATCTGGCTGCATAGACCGAGCGTCACCGGATCCATTGGCGCAAGGTTGGTCGAATTCCAGTGGGTGCGGTCACGGATCTGCTCGATCGTCGACTTGGTGGTGCCGACCAGGCGCGAGATCTGCGCGTCCTTCAGTTCCGGGTGATTGCGCACCAGCCAGAGGATCGCATTGGGGCGGTCCTGGCGCTTCGACACCGGCGTATAACGCGGGCCGCGACGCTTGGATTCCGGAACGCGCACTTTCGGTTCGGAAAGCTTCAGCTTGTAATCCGGCTTGCCTTCGGCGCGGGCGATTTCCTCGCGCGACAGCTGGCCGGTGGAAATCGGGTCGAGGCCCTTGATGCCCTGCGAGGCTTCGCCATCGGCAATGGCTTTGACTTCCAGCGGGTGAAGCTTGCAAAACTGCGCGATCTGTTCGAACGACAAGGCGGTGTTGTCGACAAGCCAGATGGCCGTAGCTTTCGGCATAAGCAGTTGTTGAGCCATGGGTATAGTCCTTCTGTCCGTCCGCGCCGGGGTCGCGGTCCGTGGGTGTTTTCACCACTGATGTCCGGGAAATGACGCCCTGTATATCCTCAGTGCCGCATAATTGCAATTCTTTGCGGATGAAATGCTCTTTGTCCAATGGACGCCGTATCTTAAGGTGCTATCTGTGGGGACAAAGACCGCAGTTTTTGTGAAAAAACGCGGGCCTAGCCGGACATTTCGAGGAGGAATCATGTCTGAAAAAATTTATCCGGTCACAAAGCCGGCCAGGCAGAATGCGCTGATCACCAAGGAAAAATACGAGACCTGGTACGCAGACAGCATCGCCGATCCCGACGCCTTCTGGGGCGAGCACGGCAAGCGCATCGATTGGTTCAAGCCCTACACCAAGGTCAAGAACACATCGTTCACCGGCAAGGTGTCGATCAAGTGGTTCGAGGACGGGCTGACCAACGTTGCCTATAACTGCATCGATCGCCATCTCGAAAAGCGCGGCAACCAAGTTGCCTTCATCTGGGAGGGCGACAATCCTTACATCGACAAGAAGATCACCTATAACGAACTCTACGATCAGGTTTGCCGGCTTGCCAACGTGCTGAAGAAGCACGGCGTCAAGAAGGGCGACCGCGTCACCATCTACATGCCGATGATCCCGGAAACCGCCTATGCGATGCTCGCCTGCGCCCGCATAGGCGCCGTGCACTCCGTCGTCTTCGGCGGCTTTTCGCCGGACGCGCTGGCAGGCAGAATCGTCGATTGCCAATCGACGTTCATCATCACTTCCGACGAGGGCGTACGCGCCGGCAAGCCAGTGCCGCTGAAGGACAACACCGATACGGCAATCCACATCGCCGCCCGCCAGCAGGTCATGGTCGACAAGGTGCTGGTCGTGCGCCGCACCGGCGGTAAGACCGGCTGGGCGCCCGGCCGCGACCTCTGGTACCACCAGGAAATGGCCGCCGTGACGGCGGATTGCCCGCCTGCGAAGATGAAGGCCGAGGACCCGTTGTTCATCCTCTACACCTCGGGCTCGACCGGCAAGCCGAAGGGCGTACTGCACACGACGGGCGGCTACCTCGTCTATGCGGCCATGACGCACGAATACACCTTCGATTACCATGACGGCGATATTTACTGGTGCACCGCCGATGTTGGCTGGGTCACAGGCCATTCCTATATCGTCTACGGTCCACTCGCCAACGGCGCGACATCTGTCATGTTCGAGGGCGTGCCCAATTTCCCCGACCAGGGCCGTTTCTGGGAGATCGTCGACAAGCACAAGGTCAACATTTTCTACACTGCGCCAACCGCAATCCGCTCGCTGATGGGGGCAGGCGACGAGTTCGTTACTCGCGCCTCACGCGCCAGCCTGAGGCTGCTCGGCACAGTCGGCGAACCCATCAACCCGGAAGCCTGGAACTGGTATTACAATGTCGTCGGCGATGGCAGATGTCCGGTGGTCGACACCTGGTGGCAGACCGAGACCGGCGGACACATGATCACGCCGCTGCCCGGCGCTACGGATCTGAAACCGGGCTCGGCCACCAAGCCGTTCTTCGGAGTCATTCCCGAGCTGGTCGATGCCGAGGGCAGGGTGCTCGAGGGTGCCGCAGACGGTAATCTCTGCATCGCCGACAGCTGGCCCGGCCAGATGCGCACGCTCTATGGTGACCACAAGCGTTTCATCGAGGCCTATTTCTCTACCTACAAGGGCAAATACTTCACCGGCGACGGCTGCCGGCGCGACGCCGATGGCTATTATTGGATAACCGGCCGTGTGGACGACGTACTCAACGTCTCCGGCCACCGGCTTGGAACGGCGGAGGTCGAATCGGCGCTGGTGTCGCACAACCTTATCTCGGAAGCCGCTGTCGTCGGTTACCCTCATGCAATCAAGGGGCAGGGGATCTACTGCTACGTGACGCTGATGTCCGGCCACGAAGGCACCGATGCGCTGAGGGCCGAGCTCATCAAGCATGTGCGGACCGAGATCGGCCCAATCGCCACGCCAGACAAGATCCAGTTCTCGCCGGGCCTTCCGAAAACGCGCTCGGGAAAGATCATGCGCCGTATCCTGCGCAAGATCGCCGAGGACGATTTCGCGGCGCTGGGAGATACCTCCACCCTTGCCGATCCCGCCGTCGTCGACGACCTCATCGCCAACCGCCAGAACAAGGCAGAGGCAGCCTGACGACAGTGGTCTTACCTCTTGCGCTTCCGGACGCTGGCGGAACCAATCCTGTACCAGTTCGTTAGCTGATTAGAAGTTCAAAGGAGAAGTCACATGGGTAGCACATCAGACAAGGCCTCGGGTCTCGCCAATGAAGCCGTCGGCAACGTCAAGCAGGGCGTTGGCAAGCTTGTCGGCAACGAAAAGCTGCAGGCTGAGGGCAAGCTGCAGGAAATAAAGGGCGAAGGCCAGCAGGCACTTGGCGACGCCAAGGACACCGTCAAGGACGGCGCCGCAGCAGCTTCGGACTACGCCAACAAGAAGCTCTGAGCTTTCTAGAGACACAGAATTTTAAAAGGACGGGGATCGCATCTCCGTCCTTTTTGCATTCGGAGCGGAAGTGTCGTGACTGCCTGAGCATGGTCGAAGCAGGCCCCTTCTATAAACCGGCAGATATGTCAACCTCGCCATGCAACCTTTTCTGCACTGGCGCATTGTATAGGCAGGAAAACAAGGAAGATCACAATGACCGATTATGATGTAAACCAGCTCAAGTCCTCTTGCTTCACAGCCATCGTATTCATGAGCGTTGCTGCTGTTGCTCTCGGCCTGATGTTCCACCTCGTCAACGCCTGATTACGGAAGTCGCTATACTCGGCGACTGACAACGTTTACTTCGCCACCAATACTGGCGATTAGCATTCCATAGGTCGGCGCGGCTCATCTCTGAGATTTGACGATGGAAATGCAAGAAGAAAAACCATTACATTATTTATGCGACCCGCCGCGCTAACGAGCGTGCAACTATTGCAGTACGATGCAGGAAATCCGTTGCGTCAGCATCTTATGCAGCTTGGTGGGCATTGACCTCTTTCACGGCTGGACTCTTGACTCTTTCGCAAAACATTTTATTACCTGCGACGGAATAGGAAGACGGTCCATGGTTCGTTTCGAACAGATCCGCGACTGCGACCGCCTGGCAGCCCCTGCCGGGTCGCATAGCCGTTTTCCGATATCTTCCAACACCAAGGCCAAAACCACGACGAAAACCGTCTGACGTTTCCTGGCCTGCCGCTCTCTCCCCGGCTCGGCTGGGGACAGGGAACCGCTGATCGCGGCTCCCCCTCACCGGATAGCGGAGAGATGAGAAAGAGAGCATAAAATGGGTTTCAAAGTCGCAATCGCAGGCGCTACCGGCAATGTCGGTCGTGAAATGCTCAACATCCTCTCCGAACGCGGCTTTCCCGCCGACGAAGTCGTGGCGCTGGCCTCGGCCCGCAGCCAGGGAACGGAAGTGTCGTTCGGCGACCGGACGCTGAAGGTCCAGAACCTCGAAAACTACAATTTTGCCGATACCGACATCTGCCTGATGTCGGCCGGCGGCGAAATCTCTAAGAAGTGGTCGCCGAAGATCGGTGCGCAGGGCTGCGTCGTCATCGATAATTCGTCGGCCTGGCGCTACGATCAGGACGTGCCGCTGATCGTGCCGGAAGTGAATGCCGACGCTATCGACATGTTCACCCGCCGCAACATCATTGCCAATCCCAATTGCTCGACTGCACAGCTTGTCGTCGCCCTGAAGCCGCTGCATGATTTTGCCAAGATCAAGCGCATCGTCGTATCGACCTACCAGTCGGTGTCGGGCGCCGGCAAGGATGGCATGGACGAACTGTTCAACCAGACACGCGCTGTCTTCGTTGCCGATCCGATGGCCAACAAGAAGTTTCCAAAGCGCATCGCCTTCAACGTAATCCCGCACATCGATGTGTTCATGGAAGACGGCTACACGAAGGAAGAGTGGAAGGTGCTGGCCGAAACCAAGAAGATCCTCGATCCGAAGATCAGGGTGACCTGCACGGCCGTGCGCGTTCCGGTCTTCATCGGCCACTCGGAATCAGTCAATATCGAGTTCGAGAACGAAATTAGCGCCGATCAGGCGCGCGACATCCTGCGCGAAGCGCCCGGCTGCATCGTCATCGACAAGCACGAGGACGGCGGCTACATGACGCCATACGAATCGGCCGGCGAGGACGCGACCTATATCTCGCGCATCCGTGAGGACGCGACCGTCGAGAATGGCCTCAACATCTGGGTCGTCTCCGACAACCTTCGCAAGGGTGCCGCCCTGAACGCCATCCAGATCGCCGAGCTGTTGATCAATCGCGGGCTCATCAAGCCCCGCAAGCAGGCCGCCTGAGAGGACTACTTTTTATAAAGGTCTAGCCTATATAACCCTGCGGTTCGCTTGCGAACGGCGGGGTTTTTCACGGATACCGGAGGTCGGGCGGCAGCGTCCACGCCCGAGGGATGGTTTTGGACGGATCAAAAGGACATCGGACGTTGGCGGGGCCGGCGCGGATGTCGAAACACAGGGACGAGGAATGCGCATGAAGAAGTCTGGTTGGGCGGCGCTCGCAGCCGTGCTCATGATAACGGCGCCGGTGGCAGCCGAGGCTGCGCAGTGCGGCAACACGGCAGCCGGATTTCCGGCCTGGGTCGGTGAGTTCAAGCAGGAAGCGGCAGCCAAGGGCATCAGCCCCCAGGTTCTCGACCGCGCCTTTGCCGATGTCCACTACAACCAGCCGACGATCCGTGCCGACCGTGGCCAGAAGAGCTTCAAGCTGTCGTTCGAAGAGTTCATGAAGAAGCGCGGCGGCCAGACGGTCATCAATCGTGGCCGCGGCATGAAGCAGGCGAACGCCGCATTGTTTGCCAACATCGAGCGCAAATACGGCGTGCCGGCCGGTCCCCTGATCGCAATCTGGGGCATGGAAACAGGCTTTGGCAGCTATATGGGCAATGAGCACACGATGTCCGCCGTCTCGACGCTGTCCTACGATTGCCGCCGCAGCGACTATTTCACCGATCAGCTTTATGCAGCGCTGAAACTGGTTGGCGAAGGCTATCTCAGCCCGTCGGCACGTGGCGCAGCCCATGGCGAAATCGGCCAGACGCAGTTTCTGCCACGCAATGTCGTCAATTTCGGCGTTGACGGCGACGGCAATGGCCGGATCGACATGGTCGGCTCGAAGGCCGATGCGCTCGCCTCGACTGCCAACTTCCTGCGCGGCCACGGCTGGCGTCCAGGCGAGGGCTACCAGCCCGGCGAACCGAATTTCAATGCCATTGCCGGCTGGAATGCTGCCGTCGTCTATCAGCAGTCGATCGCCTATATCGGTAAGCAGATCGACGGAAAGTAAGCTTCATACTTCGTGTGAATGGTGGGCTCCGGGAAACCGGGGCCTTTTTTATTTTCGCGTTTCACAGAAACGCAGGATGTCCTGCAGCTTTTATGTAAGCCGCATATGCGCGCGACGGCGTTAGGCCGGGCTGCTACGGCGTCTCTCGACGATGCCTGAGGTGGCGACGTAGTTCCGGCCGCTGGCCTTAGCTGCGTAGAGCGCCATGTCGGCTTTCTTGATCAGGTCCTCGAAATGATCGCCGTGCGCCGAATAGGTCCGGGCAGCGCAGCCAAAGCTGGCGGTGACATCGACGACGCCGCCGTCGGGCAGCGGAATGCGGGCGTCCTGCACCGCGCGCCGCATCCGCTCGGCAACCGATGCAGCTTCATCCTTGCTGGTGTCGGGCAGCAGGGCTGGAAACTCTTCGCCGCCGTGGCGCACCAGCAGGTCGACGCCGCGAAAATTGCGCTTGGCAATGGCGGCCACCTGCCGCAGCACATCGTCTCCCACATCGTGGCCATGCTGGTCGTTGATCTTCTTGAAATGATCGAGATCGAAAAGCACGACAGCAACCGGACGGGCGCGATCCTTGCCAAGCAGCGCCTCTGCAGCAGCCTCGAAGCCACGGCGATTGTAGAGGCCTGTCAGCAGGTCCGTCTGCGAGGCGCTGCGCAGTTCGGTCACCAGTTCCTCACGCTCGCGGGTCAGCCGGTCGAGCAGACGCATCCCCTTGACCGCGAGACCGCCGACGATGGCCGCCAACAGCGACAGGATGAGTGCCAGACCTACCACTGCCAGCAAATGATAGTGGGCACGCCGCGATAGTTCGTCGCCGGTATCCTGGAGATTTTGCGTCACGGAGAGGATGTTCTGCCGCAGGAACGCCAGCCGTCCCTCCTCAGCCACCGTCCAGAGGTTGCGCAGCTCCGGCGTCGGTCGCAGGACGCCGGAGAGGATCGCCTGCGAATAAACATCGGCGCGCTTTTCGCCCGGCTGGTTGAGGAAGTCGATGATGCCGCGTATGACCGGCGAAGAGGTGTGAAAGCGCAACCGGTCCGTACCCAGGCGCCGTGTCACGTCGCCTTGCAGCAGCTGCTCGCGCGACATGGCGGAAAAACCGATCTGTTCGAGGTAATGGCTGCCGATATTGTTGACCACGAGCTCGCCGTGATAGGTCAGAAGGATGCTCATCAGCTCATTCGACTTGCGCAGCAGCAATGGATCGTGGATCAGGGCTGAGAGGCTGTCGCCAAGGCCCAGCTGGCGAAGTGCTGCCTGCCGGTACATATAGCCGACATTGGCATGGCGGCCGTAGCGCCCGTCGTCGATGGCCGACCTGAGGCCGACGATCCGGCTGTAACCGAAGCGCAGCCGTGACAGCTGGCCATTGATGCCACCGGAAAATTTGTCCGCTGAGGGCAGTCGCGCAAAGAAGTGCCTGCGGGCGCTGTCGACGGCATCCCTTGTGCTGCGCATTGCTGCTGCGGTGTCGGGATTTCTATCGAGCAGGAAGGCCTGCGTTGCCACCATTTCGGCCGGAATTTCCGTCGAGGCAATGGCGCCGCCGTGCGCCAGCATTTCGGCTACCAGCCGGTCTGCCTCCAGCGTCCGGTACTGCTCGAAGGACGACGCGATCAGCAGAAGTCCGGCCGCCATCATGAAAGCAAACGGCAGGAGGATCGCAGCAAGGACTGTTTTCTTGATGGTCTGGAATTGCATGGATGCGCCTTTACGGGTCCATCCATTTCCTGCCAGCGGATGCACTCATAGCGATATTAACAGATATCGCTTGAAAAGTGACCACGTAAATAGGGGGGGTATCAAGCGCCGGGACGGATGAAGTCGCCGGTTTCGCCGTCCATGACCCACAATTCGCCCGTCGAGATGTCGAACCATGCGCCGTGAAGCTGCAACTGGCCCTCTTTTTCGAGTTCGCGGATATCCGGGAAGCTGCGCAGATTGGCGATCGAATTGCGAATGGAAACGCGCTCGAGTGCCGTCTGACGCTCGCCCTGGGTCATCATGTCGTTGTTCTGGATCTGCTCGGCCGCAGTGGAAACCAGCGACATCCAGCGACCGATGAAATCACCGGGAGAAAGCGGCTCGGAGCTCGGGTCGAGGGCAGCACGGATACCGCCGCAGCGACCGTGGCCCATGACGACGATGTTCTTGATCTTCAGCGCCTGCACGGCAAACTCGAGTGCTGCCGATGTCGCATGGAAATTGCCATCCGGCTCATAGGGCGGCACGATGTTTGCGACGTTGCGGATGACGAACATCTCGCCGGGACCGGCATCGAAAATTGTTTCCGGGGCTGCCCGCGAATCGGAACAGGCAATCACCATTGTCGAGGGGCTTTGGCCCTGCTCCGCAAGGCTGCGATAGCGCTCGCGCTCGTCAACGTAGCGCCCGCCCATGAAGCTGTTGTAGCCGTCGATCAGGAAAGAAGGAAAAGTGTGCATGCATCCCGATTAGCGCGGCGAGACGCCGAGATCAACAGTCGAGATGTTAAAAATTTGTGTCACCGCCGCTAGCGCTTGCGACGGTGGGCCGGATGCATGAGGTGGCGCATCTGCACCATGGCCATCGGTGTCGACAGGCTGGCCGCGTCGGCCGCCAGCGTCAGTTCGTCACTGCCGCGCTTCACGGCACGGGCGAGCACCTCGTAGACGCTGGCTGTTGCCAGCTGCAGCGCCCGCTCCTCTTCCATGCCGGACATCAGCCGCGACAGGAACAGTGCCGCCAGCAGGTCGCCGAGACCGTTCGGGGCGTTGTCGATTGCCCGGTGTTCGGCCAGCAGCGCGTTGCGACCGCTGAGATAGAGATTGCCGGTGCCGCCGGCCATCATCGGCACCGCCGAAGTCACGAGCATGCGCGACGGACCGAGCGCCAGGGCTGCTTCCATCACGGCATTGTTGTCGTCGAGCGGCGCACCGGAAAGCCAGGCAAGCTCGTAGCGGTTCGGCGTTGCCAGCGAGGCGAGGGGCAAGAGATGGTCGCGGATGGCTTCCGCCGTCGGCTGCGGCACGTAGAGCCCGCCGAGATCGCCGATGACGGGATCGCAGGCATAGAACAGGTCCGGCGTCTTTTCGCGCATCGCCGTGATCAGCCGGGCGACCGAATGTGCCTGGGCGGCATTGGCGAAGTAGCCGGACAGCACGGCCTTGACCTCCGGAAGCCAGGGTGCCGCCAGCAGGTCATCGATGGCAAGGTCGAAATCGGCTTCAGGAAATGTCAGCCGTGTCGATCTTCCATGGCCGGGGTGCCATGGCAAAACAATGGTTGGCAGCGCCCAGACGGGATGCCCCAGCGTCTCCAGCGCAAAGACGGCAGCGCGGTTACCCACCGAGCCCCGCACCACGTGGCTGGAAATGACAAGGACCGCGCCCTCTGCTGTGTCCGACATGGTGATGACTTTCGGTGATGGCTGGCCGTGTTTACGGAATGTTTGATGAGGCGTTCGCGGTTGCCTGTCAACGAAGATTGACGTTGCCTGGCAGACCGCGCCAAAATCACGGTCGCGTCGGCCACTCGGGAGGTCCGGGCCTGCGCCGCCTGGAACGTTACAAGTAGCGCTGCACCCTGGCCTGCAAAAGTGCGATGAGCCTTTGGTCCATGAAGGTGTAGTCGTCCGGAATGTCGAGGCAGATGATCCGCTTGCCCTTCAGCACGGATCGGTATCGGCGCTGTATCTTGGATCGATGGATTTTCTCCATCGCGAAGATGATGTCTGCCCATTCGACCAACTCCGTCGACAGAGGATTTTCGGCATCGTTGTTTGTGCCAGCCGACATAACCTCGATGTCACGCCTGCCGGCAAATACCTGCTCGGCCGTCGGACTGCGAAGCTTGTTTTGACTGCAGACGAAGAGGATGTTTTGCATGTCGAGATCTCTGTGTAATTAAATCGAACGCGGTGACCGTAGCGCCGGTGAAGCCAAAACGCGGTTCGATCTTACCACCCCGTCATAATCTTTTGCGGTTGCATCTCTATCGCTTCTGAAGTCTGCTTGGGAGCAGGATGCGTCGGGAGAGTGCAATCATGGCCAGAATGAACCCCAAGCGGGAAAAGCTGATCGAGGCGGCGGTCAAGGCGGCCGAAGCGTCGGGCAAGACCTACCTCGATCCGAAAATCCTGTTCGGGCAGGCCAGCAACGACGACATGGCCCGCTACAGCGCCGAAATGCTGGCACTGACCGCCATTCACACCGCAGACGAACTCGGCCGCTGGTCCGGCGAGGCCCGTATCACCGTTGCGCCGATAGAGGGAGTCGCACCCGGCGGCGTTGCTGTCTCGGTGCTGTCGATCACCGACCGCAACATGCCGTTTCTCTACGAATCGGTGATGGGCGAAGTCACCAGCACCTACCGCGACGTGGCGATGGCCGTGCACCCGATCCTGTCGCTGCAGCCGGACGGCACGCCGGCCCTGAAGGCGGCGCAGGCCGGCGATCCCGGCCAGCGCGTCAGCCATATCCAGCTGCACTTGGCGCCGTTGACGGCGGAGCAGGCAGATGCCCTCATCGTCCGCGTCAGGACGGTACTGGAGCAGACACATCTCTCGGTGGGCGACTGGCAGCCGATGCTGGCGCGGCTCGACACTGTCATCGACGAACTCAGCGCACATGCCGCTGGGCGCCGTGCGGCAGAGCGCGACGAGGCACTGGCCTTCCTGTCCTGGCTTCGGGACGACAATTTCACCTTCCTCGGCATGCGTGACTACGTCTATTCCGGCAAGGGCAAGCAAGCGACCGTCGAGCGGGACCGTGGCACGGGCCTTGGCATTCTCGCCAATCCGGACGTCCGCGTGCTGCGCCAGGGGAGCGATGCCGTGACCACGACGCCAGAAATCCTGGCGTTCCTCGATGGCCCGGATTTCCTCATCGTCACCAAGGCCAACGTCAAGTCGCTGGTACATCGCCGCGCCTACATGGATTATGTCGGCGTCAAACGTTTCGACGAGAAGGGCAATGTCGTCGGCGAACTGCGCATCGTCGGGTTGTTCACCTCGATTGCCTACACCGCCGAACTGTCGGACATTCCGCTGCTGCGGGCCAAGGCCCAGAAGGTCACGGACCATTTCGGCTTCGATCCGACCAGCCATTCCGGCCGCATGCTGCAGAACACGCTGGAATCCTATCCCCGCGACGATCTCTTCCAGATCGACACGAGCCTGCTCGCCACCTTCTGCGAGCAGATCAACGACCTCGCCGACCGGCCTCGAGTGAGGGTCCTGCCGCGCATCGACCATTTCGACCGCTTCGTGTCCGTCATCGTCTATGTGCCGCGCGAAGAGTACGATTCGGTCGTCCGCGAAAAGATCGGCGCCTATCTGCGGACCGTCTATGACGGCCGCGTTTCGGCCTATTATCCGGCCTTTCCGGAAGGCGGCGTGGCGCGCGTGCATTTCATCATCGGCCGCACCATCGGTCGCACGCCGCATATTGCGCAAGCCGTGCTGGAAGATGCCGTCCGGGCAATCGCTGCCCGCTGGATCGACCGGCTGGAGGCGCTGGCCGGCCCGGCAGCGCCCGGCCTCACCGTCAGCCAGGCGTTCCAGGAGGCCTTTTCCCCGGAAGAGACCGCGGCCGACCTGCCGGCCATCATGGCCTGCGCCGGCGATGCGCCGATCCGCATCGGCTTCTACAGGCGCTCCTTCGGCGACACCGACGTGCTGTCGCTAAAAATCTTCCACGGCGAGGGCAACCTTGCCCTGTCGCGTCGCGTACCGCTGCTTGAAAACCTGGGCTTCAATGTGCTCAGCGAACGCACCTTCGACATCCACGTCGAGGGGTCCGGGATCAGCGGCGATGTGGTGTTGCACGACATGGAGCTGGAGGCGCGCGACGGCGTCGCCTTCGATCTCAAGCGCCACGGCGCAGCCCTCGAGGAAGCCTTTCTCGCGGCTTTCGAAGGCAGCATCGACAATGATGTTTTCAACCGGCTTATCGTCTCGGCCGACCTCACCGCGCGAACCGCCAATATCCTGCGCGCCTACGCTCGCTATCTGCGCCAGGCCGGCATCGCCTATTCGCAGGACTATATCGCCACGACACTCGACAAATATCCTGCCATTGCGGCCAGCATCGTCCGGCTGTTTCACGATTCGCTCGACCCGACGCTGGAGGAAAAGCCGCGCCTGAAACGCTTGGCGACCCTGCATGCAGCGATCGAAACCGACCTCGCCTCCGTGCCGAGCCTCGATGACGACCGCATTTTGCGGCGCTATGTCAACGCCGTCGACGCGACGCTGCGCACCAACTATTTCCAGCGCAGTGCCGACGGTTCTCCAAAGGCGATGTTCGCGATCAAGCTTGACCCGAAGCAGCTTGACGGATTGCCGGAACCCCGGCCCTTCCGCGAGATCTTCGTCTACGGCGTCGAGGTGGAGGGCGTGCATCTGCGCTTCGGCAAGGTGGCCCGCGGCGGCCTGCGCTGGTCCGACCGGGCGGAAGACTACCGCACCGAGGTGCTCGGGCTCGTCAAGGCGCAGCAGGTGAAGAACGCCGTTATCGTGCCTGTCGGTGCCAAGGGCGGCTTCTATCCGAAACAATTGCCGGCCGGCGGCAGCCGCGATGCCATCTTCAATGTCGGCCGGGAGGCCTACAAGACGTACATCCGCACGCTGCTTTCGATCACCGACAATATCTCCGGCGCCGATATCATTCCGCCTCCGGATACATTGCGGCTGGACGGCGACGATCCCTATTTCGTCGTTGCAGCCGACAAGGGAACCGCGACATTCTCCGATACCGCCAACGGTCTGGCGCAGGAGGCCGGCTTCTGGCTCGACGACGCCTTTGCCTCGGGCGGATCGGCCGGCTACGACCACAAGAAGATGGGGATCACCGCGCGCGGCGCCTGGGAGACCGTCAAGCGACATTTCCGCGAACTCGATATCGACATCCAGACGACGCCGTTCAGCGTTGTCGGCGTCGGCGACATGTCGGGCGACGTGTTCGGCAACGGCATGCTGCTGTCGCCGAAAATCCGGCTGATCGCCGCCTTCGACCACCGCGATATCGTCATCGACCCCGATCCCGACATGGCCGCGACGCTCGCCGAGCGCCAGCGCCTGTTCGACCTGCCGCGCTCCAGCTGGCAGGATTTCGACAAGAGCCTGCTGTCTGCGGGCGGCATGATCATTCCGCGTTCGGCGAAGTCTGTGACGCTCACCAGGGAAGCCGCGGCTGCCATCGGGCTCGACAGGACGGTTGCCACGCCGTTCGAAATCATTACCGCCATCCTCAAATGCCAGGCCGACCTGCTATGGTTCGGCGGTATCGGCACCTATGTGAAATCGCCGACCGAAACCGACGCCGATGTCGGCGACCGTGCCAACGATCCGATCCGCATCAATGCCGACGAGGTCCGCGCGCGGGTGATCGGCGAGGGCGCCAATCTCGGCGTCACGCAAAAGGGCCGCATTGCCTATTGCCTGAAGGGCGGCCGATGCAATTCCGACGCCATCGACAATTCTGCGGGCGTCAACACGTCCGACGTAGAGGTCAACATCAAAATCGCCCTTGCCTCCGCCATGCAGGACGGTCGCCTGACACGCGCCAGGCGTGACCAACTCCTCGCATCGATGACCTCAGAGGTCGCAGCCCTAGTGTTGCGTAACAACTATCTGCAATCGCTGGCTATTTCGCTGACGGAGCGTAAGGGAACCGGCAACGGCCTGGAGCTCGGCCGCTTCATCAGCGTGCTTGAATCCGCCCGCAAGCTCAGCCGCAAGGTCGAGACGCTGCCGGATGAGGCGACCTTCGCCGAGCGCTACGCCAACGACCGGCCTCTCACCCGACCGGAAATCGGCGTGCTGCTCTCTTACGCCAAGATCGTGCTGTTCGATGCACTGCTCGAGAGCGCCCTGCCGGACGATCCCTATTTTGCCGCAACGCTGACCGGCTATTTCCCGCAGAAAATGCATCGCGGCCATGCAGCCGATATCGCCGGACACCGGCTTCGGCGCGAGATTGTCGCTACCAGTCTTGCCAACGAGGCGATCAATCGCGGCGGTCCGGCTTTTGTCGTGTCGATGATGGATGCAACGGCGGCCGCCGCTTCCGAGGTCGTCAAGGCAGCCGTGCTCGCCCGCGACGGGTTCGATCTCGACCGGCTGTGGGATAGCGTCGACGGGCTCGACGGCAAGATCGGCGGCGAAGTGCAGAACCGGCTCTACGGCGACATCGGGCAGATCTACACCGTGCTGACCCGGCTGCTGTTGAAGACAAGCATGGTCAAGTCAGAGATCGGCGAGACCGTTGGCCGGCTGCAGGCGGCAGCGAAAAAGCTGCGGCCCTTACTGTCGAGCCGGATCCCGGCCGAATTTGCCGCCGAGATCGATGCCCGGCGCAACGATTACGCAGCGGCCGGCGTGCCCGAAGGCCTTGCCGGCGAGATTGCCGCACTCGGTACGTTCCTGCTGGTACCCGATGTCATGCAAATTGCCGAACAGACGGGCGAGGCGCTAGCGCGCGCCGCAGAAACCTACTTCGAGGTGTCGCAGACCTTCCGGGTCAGCCGCCTGCTGGTTTCCGGCAGCCGCATTGTCACCGGCGATCACTACGAAAACCTGGCGCTCGCCCGCAGCCTCGACCGCATCGCCACGGCGCGTCGCGACATCGTCATCTCGGCGCTCAATGCCCACCCCCAGGACCGCCAGCCGCTTGCCGCCTGGCACGCCAGCGACCGCATCCGCATCAACCGCATCGCCGAGGAACTGGCGGGCCTTAGCGAAGGCGGCGAGGCAAATCTCGCCCGCATCACCGTCGCCGCCGGCCTGCTCGGCGACCTCGCCCACGATTTGCCGAGGTGATTGCCACGACTTCCCTCATCTCTGTGCTCGTCACAGAGATCCAGTCACGGCGCGGCTGCGCCGTGCGATGACCTTGGCGGCAAGGGAAGTTTGCCCAATGCGCCCATGAATTCGGAGGCGTCGGATTACTCAAACGAGCACGTTTGCGAGCGCCTAAACCGGCCTCAGGTTGCTTGCGCGGGGCCTTTCGGGATGACAAGGTCCGGCGGGAGGCTGGCGGAATAGCAGGGATATAGCTGTGGCGATTGCAGAGCGTGACGATGCCCAGGCGGCGAGAGTTCCGGCGCGCGGTATCTGGGGGTGGATGCTGTTCGACTGGGCGGCGCAGCCTTTTTTCACGGTGGTCATCACCTTCATCTTCGGCCCCTATTTCGTCGCCCGGCTAACGGCCGATCCGGTCGGCGCCCAGGCGATGTGGAGCAACATGGCGACGATCAGCTCGATCGTTATCGCCGTACTATCGCCCATTCTCGGATCGATTGCCGACCAGTCCGGCGCCCGCAAACCATGGATCGCCTTTTTTGCGGTCATCCAGATTATCAGCATGTTCTGCCTGTGGTGGGCAGCACCTGGCTCGCCGATCATCTATCCGTTCATCTTCATCATCCTCGCCTCCATTGCAGCCGAGTTCTCCATCGTCTTCAACGATTCGATGATGCCGCGACTTGTCAGCAAGGACGATGTCGGAAAACTGTCGAACACCGCCTGGGGCCTCGGCTATCTCGGCGGCATGATCGTACTGATCACAGTTGTCGCACTACTCGCGGGTAATCCGGAGACAGGGCGCACCATCCTCGGACTGAAGCCGCTGTTCGGCCTCGACGCCGTTCTCGGCCAGGATGCGCGCATCACCGGCCCGATTGCGGCCGTGTGGTACCTGATCTTCATCCTGCCGATGTTCCTGTTCACGCCCGATGCGCCGCGCGGGCTTCCGATGCGCTCCGCCGTCGGACTGGGGATAGGCGAACTGGCAAGGACGCTGAAGTCGCTACGCCATCGGCCGGGCATCAGCCGCTTCCTGATCGCGCGCATGATATACCAGGACGGCGTCAACGGCGTCGTTATCCTCGGCGGGACCTTTGCCGCCGGAATGTTCGGTTGGCCGACCATCGAAATCGGCATTTTCGGCATCATCCTCAACGTCGTCGCCATCTTCGGATGTCTTGTGGCCGGCCGGCTCGATGCGCGGCTGGGGTCGAAGACCATGGTCGTCATCGGGCTGGTCATGCTGCTGATCGCCACCATCGGCTTCATCTCCACGGGTCCCGGCTTTACGCTGTTCGGCCTGATCAAGCTGTCGACAGTCGATTCAGGCGGACTATTCGGCACGACGGCGGAAAAAGCCTATGTGATGTACGGGCTACTGATCGGCCTCGCCTTCGGCCCGGTGCAGGCCTCGTCGCGCTCCTACCTGGCGCGCAGCGTCAGCCTCGAGGAATCCGGCCGCTATTTCGGCATCTACGCGCTGTCAGGTCGCGCCACCAGCTTCATGGCAACCCTGATGTTTTCCATCGTCACCAGCTTTTCCGGCTCGGCCCGGCTCGGCATGGCGACGCTGATCCTTTTTCTGGCCGGCGGTCTGCTATTGCTACTACCCACCCCATACCCAGCCGACGCACGGGAATAAGAAATCCCGGCGCAGCGAAAGCTGGCCGGGATATACAAATTTACAGATCGGATATCCGCTACGTGCGGATATCGTTCAGTGGCGGAAGTGGCGGACGCCGGTGAACACCATCGCGACATTGTGGGCGTCGGCAGCGGCGATGACCTCGGCGTCCCGCATAGAGCCGCCCGGCTGGATGACGGCGGTGGCGCCAGCGGAGATTGCCGACAGCAGGCCGTCTGCGAACGGCAGAAACGCTTCGGAGGCGACGGCTGAGCCACGGGTCATCGGCTCCGCGAGACCCAGTGCCCTTGCCGCGTCCTCGGCCTTGATGCCGGCGATGCGGGCCGAATCGACGCGGCTCATCTGGCCGGCACCGATGCCGGCAGTCTGGCCGTTCTTGGCATAGACGACGGCATTCGACTTGACGTGCTTGGCGACCCGAAAGGCAAAGCGCATGTCTTCGAGTTCCTGCGCCGTCGGCGCCCGCTTGGTCACCACCTTCAGTTCGAGATCGTCGACCATGACGTTGTCGCGGCTCTGCACCAGCAGCCCGCCCGAGACGGTCTTGGCGGTGATGCCACGGGCGCGGGGATCGGGCAGGGCGCCGACCGACAGCAGACGCAGGTTCGGCTTGGCGGCGATGATTGCCCTCGCCTCGTCGCTGACTGCGGGGGCGATGATCACTTCGGTAAACAGTTTGACAATCTCATGCGCCGTCTCGGCATCGAGCAGGCCGTTGAGCGCGATGATGCCGCCGAACGCCGATGTGCTGTCGCAGGCGAGCGCCCGGCGATAGGCTTCGGCCAGCGTCGGCCCGGTGGCTACGCCGCAAGGATTGGCATGCTTGATGATGGCGCAGGCAGGTCCTTGTTCCGGCGGGAATTCCGCCACAAGCTCGTAGGCGGCATCGGTATCGTTGATATTGTTGTAGGAGAGTTGCTTGCCCTGCAACAGCGTCGCGGTCGCAACACCGGGGCGATTGTCGCCGGTGACGTAGAAGCCGGCCGTCTGGTGGGGGTTCTCGCCGTAGCGCATTTCCTCGCGCAGCACGCCGCCGATCGTCCGGTGGTGCGGCGTGGTGATGTCGAGGGCGTCAGCGAACCAGTTGGCAATCATCGTGTCGTAGGCAGCGGTGCGGGCGTAGGCCTTGGCGGCCATCTGCTGGCGGAAGGCATAATGGGTATGCCCGGCGTCGGTGGCAAGCTGTTCGAGCAATGCCGGATAGTCGGCCGGGTCGGTGACGATGGTGACATAGGCGTGGTTCTTGGCCGATGCGCGGATCATGGCTGGGCCGCCGATATCGATGTTCTCCACGGTCGTCGGATAATCGCCGCCGGCAGCGCGGACCTCCTCGAATGGATAGAGGTTGACGATCACGAGGTCGATCGCCTCGATGCCGTGCTCCTTCATCGCCGCCTGGTGCTCGGCATCATCGCGGATGGCCAGCAGCCCGCCATGCACGCGTGGATGCAGCGTCTTGACACGGCCATCCATGATTTCCGGGAACTCGGTGATTTCGGAGACGTCGATGACGGCAATCCCAGCATTGGCGATCGCCTTGTGAGTGCCGCCTGTCGACAGCAGGCGGACGCCCTTGTCGTGCAGCGCCTGGGCCAGCTCGACGATGCCCGCCTTGTCGGAGACCGACAGCAGTGCGGTCTTGACCTTCACCTTGTCGGGAGCTGGAATTTTCTTGGAAACAACGGCCATGACGTTCTCCGGTTCTGTCTTCGCAACGCGTCCGGCTGGGACGCTCGGGATGATGGCGTCGCGTTAGCACAGGCGGCCGGACGATTAAACCGTCGCCGTCTCAGCGGCGGGATAAAAACCAGCGGATCTCGGTTTTTTCCGCGAGCGAAAACGCGATCTCAAGCAGTTCCGAGGCGCGTACGCCGGAGGAATCGGCGAAAAAGACGTCCTCTCCGATCAGCACTTCGTTGCCGGGCGAGGAGAATGTCCAGCTTTCGCCGTCCGGTGCCGTCAGGGTCACCTGATCCGGCTGCGTCTGGCCGATGGTGATCGACGGGTGGATATGGAAGCGGGCCGAAGCGTGGTGCTCGGCGCCAGCTTTCTTCCTGGATGCCTTTTTCGTGTCCGGCGCAAAGAAACGATCGTGCCCGGTGATGATGGTGCCGGCATGGTTCAGCGCCACTTCACGCTCGTGCATCAGCCCGAATGCAGCAAGATAGCCGTCATGGGCCGCCTTGACGCTATCGCGGCCATCGCCGGTGTCGAGGCGCTCGACCGAGACTTCGCTGACGCCGCCGGTCATGACGGGGCCGAGCACCTTCGAGCGGGAAAACGTCAGCGACGATGTGTCGTCCAGCGTCACGGTCGAATGCGCTGCAGTCGCGCGCGCCATCTGGACATATCGGGACCCGGCAAATTTCGGCGAGCCTGCATTGATGATGATCCGGTGCCGCCCCGACGACATCTCGAACGACAGGCAGCCGGCATGGGCAGTCCGCGACAGGTCGACCGAGAGAGGGCCGCCGGTATCCATGATGACCAGCGTCTGGCCGGCGGACAGCCGCTGGTAATGGGCGTGAGGAAGCGCCTTGAACGTCTGGCCCGAAGTCTCGTCGTAGCGCAGCACCGACATCAGCTCGTTGGCAAAGGTCGAGGTGGCGCCGTTGAACAGGGCGAGATCGCCGTCCTGGTGGCGGAAGAAGCGCAGCGCCGGATACATGCGGTCGATGCCGGCGATCAGCCGTGCGGGGGCATCATGGCCGAGATTGATGTAGGTCTGGCGCAGCGGCAGGAGGTCCAGCAGCAGTTCCAGCGCCGCGCGCGGATTGCGCGAGATGTGGGAGCCGTCGGCGAGGATCTGTCGCTCGATCTCCCGGTCCAGCGCCTGGCCGGCCCGCTTGATGGTCGCAGTCCGTGCCGGCATCGCCACGGACGACATGGCAAGCGCAATGCGGACGCGGAAGCGCACCTCGCCATCGGCCGCAGTCGCTGCCACATGGCGGAGATAGCGGACGTGGTGGGTGAGCGAACGCATGAACCTGCGGTAGAAGCTGCTGTCGGTGCCCTGTAGCACCACCGGAGAGTGGGACAGCCAGGCAATCAGCCGCTGGGCGGCGATATCCGGATCCCAGGCAAGACCGTCGGTCTTGCGGCCGTGAAGGCCTATCCACTCGTTGACCATTGCGCGGGCCAGCGTGCTGCCCTGGCCGCTCTTGTCGGCGCGCATATGGCGCAGCCAGCTGAAACAGTGCAGCCGGGCGGCAAAGGTTTCGGACGGCAATTCCTGCGAGAACGGCGAGCGACCGTTGGTTTCCAGCACGCGTCCGGCCAGCGGAATCCGGCCGTCGATCATTTCTTCCGCCACAAAGGCATCGATGCTGCGCAAATCGGTCGGCGCGACGATCAGCCGTTCCGGCACACGCACGGTGTGCCGGGTGAGGCGCAGGCGTGTCAACGCTGCGCGACGCGATATTCGCCGCCATGCCTCCCGCGCGTACAAATTCACAAAGCGCCCGCCAAAACCTCTAAATTATAGATAACGATTGTCCGTCTCCAGCGTTAAGAGAGCGTTAGCAGACGCCCTTGCTATCCGGGTAATGATCCAGATTGACGCAGATAGGGCGCAAAACCCGCATGGCCATTAGCCGCGGCGGCGAAGAACGCTGGCGAAAAATCCATCCAGTCCCGGCAGAAAGCCTTCGGGCAGGGCCAGCATAGCCGGTGTCGTGCGGAAATCGCCGTCAGGTGAAATGGCTGTCTCAAGACCGGGCCAATCCTCAGGGCGGATGGCGATGCGCTCGACATCCGGGCTGTCGGCGAGAATGCGGGCGATAATGTCCTCGCCTTCGGACGGATCGAGCGAGCAGTTGGAAAACACCACCGTGCCACCGGGTTTCACCAGGGTCAGCGCATGGCGCAGCAGGCGCTCCTGAAGCGCTGCCAGTTTGGCGATATCGTCCCGGCCCTTGGTCCACAGCACGTCCGGATGACGGCGCGTCGTGCCGGTCGAGGAACACGGCGCGTCGAGAAGTGCCGCATCGAAAAGATCGTCGGGCGCAAATTTCGCCATGTCGGCGACCAGCGTTTCCGCTTCGAGGCCGAGGCGGGCAAGGTTTGCCGACAGGCGCCGCAGCCGGCTCTCCGACTGGTCGAGCGCCGTGACCTTGCCGCCAGCCATGACCAGCTGCGCCGTCTTGCCACCCGGTGCGGCGCAGAGATCGACGACGCGCTTGCCGGCAAGCGAGCCGAACAGCTTTGCCGGAATGCTCGCTGCCGCGTCCTGAACCCACCATTCGCCATCGGCAAAGCCTTCAAGACCCGGAATAGTCCCGTCGAAAGCGGCGAGCCGGACGCTGCCGGTCGGAAGAACCATGCCGTTCAGCCGCTCGGCCCATCCCTCCGGGTCGGATTTGACCGTCAGGTCGATCGCAGCCGGCTGCAACTGCGTGTCCGAAATCGCCAGCGCCTCAGCGCGGCCGTAGGCCTGCTCCAGCCGCGACAGAAACCAGGCGGGCATGGCCGGTATCGATGCCGTGCGGGCGAGAATATCGTCTTTCTCGCGCCCCATGCGCCTGAGCACGGCATTGACCAGCTTGGCAAAGCGGCGATTGCGCGGGTCCTGGTTCGCCTGCTCGACCGCGAGGTCGACGGCGGAATGATCGGGAATATCGAGATAGAGCATCTGCGCGGCAGCGACGACCAGCACGTGATGCAGGGCGCGGGCCCCCTCCGGCAGCGGCGTGTCGATCAGCGACGCGATGGCGGCCTCGATGCGCGGCAGGTGGCGAAGAGCGGAGTTCAGGATGGCGCGCACCAGGGCACGGTCGTTATCCTCAAGCACGCGATAGGCCGGATTACCGTGGTCGCCATCGAGCATGCCGTCGAGCGGCGTCTTGCGATCGACGACGGCAGCGAGAATCTTCGAGGCTGCAGCCCGTGCTGCAAGACCCGGTTTCACCGGACCGCTATCGGCAGGCCGGCGAGTACGACGTTCGCCTTCATTGGTGTTGGCTTGCGGGCGGGCGGGCCGGCGGCCAGCGGATTTACTGTCGTCTGACGTCAAGACCAGGGTCCTTTGGGTGGTTGTGGACCACCGCGACTGGACCCCGTATCCGGCACCGAGCGCGATTTGCGCACCGCATTAGCAGGCCGGACCGGCTGCGTCGAGCCGTGCCCATGCAGTGGATTGCCATTGGAGGGCATATCCATAGACATCGCCTGCAGCGCGGCAATGCGGCTTTCGGTGTTCGGATGGGTGGAAAACAGATTGTCCATCGGCCGCCCGGAGAGCGGGTTGATGATGAACATATGTGCCGTTGCCGGGTGACGCTCGGCATCCTCGTTGGGAACATGGGCCGCAGCGCCGGCGATCTTGCCAAGCGCCGAGGCAAGCCACAGGGGATTGCCGCAGATCTCCGCGCCGCGCCGGTCTGCGGCATATTCGCGCGTCCGGCTGATTGCCATTTGCACCAGCATGGCCGCCAGCGGCGCGACGATCATGGCGACAAGGGCACCGATCCCACCGAGCGGGCTGTTGCTGTCGCGCCGGCCGCCGAAAAAGAAAGCGAAATTGCCGAGCATCGAGATGGCGCCGGCGAGCGTCGCTGTTATCGTCATGGTCAGCGTATCGCGGTTCTGGACGTGCGCCAGTTCATGCGCCATGACGCCGGCCACTTCTTGCGGCGTGAGCGCGTTCAGCAGGCCGGTAGAGGCGGCGACGGCGGCATTCTCGGGATTGCGGCCGGTGGCGAAGGCATTCGGCTGCGGGCTGTCGTAGAGATAGACGCGCGGCATGGGCAGGCCGGCATTGGCGGCGAGATCGCGGATCATGCCGAAAAACTCCGGCGCGCTGCGCTCGTCGACAGCCTGGGCATTATAGGTCGACAGCACCATGTTGCCTGAATTCCAGTAGGAAAAGAAATTCATGCCGGCCGCAACGACGAAGGCGACCATCATGCCCGACCGACCGCCGATCAGAAAGCCGACGCCCATGAACAGCGCCGTCATGAAGGCCAGAAGCATCGCCGTTCGCATCATGTTCATCGTCGTCTCCGCCAATTGACCCGCGTCGCGCTTTTCATTCCGGCAGCGACGCCCTATAATCTGGCTATGCGCCCGCCCAATTCAATATTTGCTGGAGAGCCTCATGCAGGCAGCCGATAACGACAACAGCGAAACCGTCGAGACTTCCGACGAAGGCGCTACACCGCGCAAGCCGCTCTCTCCGGCAGCCAAGCGCGCCCTCGCCGAAGCAGAAGAACGTCGACGGCTGCAAGCGCAGACCGAACTTCCGCCCGAAATCGGCGGTCGCGGCGGCGCCGAGCCCTCCCGGTTCGGCGATTGGGAGATCAATGGCCGGGCCATCGACTTCTAGTCGGTAAATATTCCTATTGACTTCCCGATGATTCAGGAAATAATTCCTCAATCATGGCTCGATCCTATTTGACTCTGTTGGTCTGTCTCATCCTCTCGCTGCCCTCTGGCGCGACGGCCAACACGGTGCATGAGACAATTGCCGGTCCCGTCACCGCCGAGATCCTCCAGGTCATCGATGGCGACACCATTCTGGTGGATGCATCGCCCTGGCCGCAGCAGACGATCGAGGTCTATGTCAGGCTGCGCGGCATCGATGCGCCGGAACTGCATTCGACATGCGCTTCGGTGCGCGAGGAGGCTGAGCAGGCGCAGGCAGCGCTGGAGGAAATATTGCCGGCCACAGGCGAGATCCAACTGATGCGAATTTCCGGCGACAAGTATTTCGGCCGCATCCTCGCCGACGTCACCACCGCCAACGGGCGCAACCCGGCCGACACACTTCTCTCATCCGGCCACGCCATCCCCTACCACGGCGGCCACAAACCCACCGAGCGATGCCAGCAGTAGAACCCCAATCCCACCCTCAAGGCAGCCGCCAAAAACTCTAGGCTGCAAAGTCTTCCAGTCCAGCCACGTCTGATGGCAGTTTTAGAGGACAGGTTTCCTGTTTCCTCTGACAACACACGAATGAGGGAGGTCGGCATGCACGCTGAGCAAGGTATTGAAAACTCAAATCTATCGAGGTGTCCAACTCTGTGAAGAAGGATCAATTGCGGCCACGTCTTTTTAAGATCCAATCTCGCCTGAGGTGCCCACCACACCCTCATTCCTGTGCCCGTCACAGGAATGAGGGAGTCGGGGTGGCTCTTTCCGGTTTTATGATCTTTCTGACCTCACACGCACACACACTCTCTCTATCTCTCGCACTCTCTCCTCTCGCTTTACTCCATCGCCCTGCTCGCAGCACCTCATGGGGATAAACCGTTGGGATTTCCGTTTGGAAACAATGCCGGCATCATAATTTCATCCCCGTGCTTTCGGCCTGATCTATAATCACCCCGTTCCACCATCGGATACACCGGTCTGCGTTGCCGGCGAGGTGGGACCGGGTCTTGGAGGGGTTGCCGTCTACGCAGGCACGTCTTCAAGGGTCCGCAGAAGTGGATCCCTTCGGGCCCCTAGGCTCGGCGTGCCTGTGTGGCATAACTCCGGCAGCTTTTCCCCTCAAAGGGACCTGGGTCGGAAACAGAGGATCCGGAGTTGCGGATAAAAACTGTCGAACGGGGCACATCTGGTGTCACTTCACTAAAAAATCATCAGGCACACGGTGTGCCCCGGCCATCAGATTTGAAAACACGGGTCGAACAGATCGCGTGAACGGGATGGTGTGTGCGCGATAGACGCCGGATGGGAATACGGGAACACCAAAACATGGAGATCTGCATGTCGACGCCCACCATAGACCACCGTGCCGTCTTTCTTCAGCAACGCGCCGTCAGGCACGAGTTGCTCAGCCGCAGTGCTGCATCCTATTTCTGCAATCGGGCCTCGCCCTGCGTCGTCCACCTTTGCCGCCTCAGGAAATGCCACCGGGACCGCGTTTGCAGCGGGCCGATGCGAACGTCAGCCGTCCTCCTCGACGACTGAACGAACTCCACAGGCTTGGCCTGCCCAGCAGCGCCTGCACCGTTCTCCCCGCCTGCCTTTCAGCTGCCGACAAGGACCTGCTGCACATATTCGAAGAGTGGCGCGACTGGTGGACGCCAAGGCTCAAGAACTTGCCCGAGATGACCTGGCCGCAACTCTCAAAAGTCCTGCGCTACTCCATGAGGCGCGATTGCGACGAGGGCGATCTGTCCAAAGATGGCGACAACGATCTGTAACATCGGCGACACAGGCGGCAACGGCAGGCTGCAATGGCGTGTTTCACTACGGAGTTTTTTCTGGCACACTCTAAAGATGCGCGTCGTGTTGGAGGACGTCCCGGGATCCGGGAGGCGCGCATGACACTCAGCATTCCGTGGGAGGAAAGAATTTATGGCTAACGTCGCAATGACCGGTCGGCCGAAGGCGGCCGCCATGACTGCCGAGGAACGGAAGGTAATCTTCGCCTCGTCGCTTGGCACCGTGTTCGAATGGTACGACTTCTACCTCTACGGCTCTCTTGTCGTCTATATCGGCGCGAGCTTCTTCGGCCAGTATCCGGAAACAACCCGCAACATCTTCGCACTGCTGGCCTTTGCCGCCGGCTTCCTGGTGCGCCCCTTCGGCGCGCTGGTGTTCGGCCGGCTCGGCGATCTCGTCGGCCGCAAATATACCTTCCTCATCACCATCCTGATCATGGGCCTGTCGACCTTCCTGGTCGGCCTCTTGCCCGGGGCGGCCTCGATCGGAATTCTGGCACCGATCATCCTGATTGCGCTCCGCCTGCTGCAGGGCCTGGCGCTCGGCGGCGAATATGGCGGCGCTGCTACCTATGTTGCCGAACATGCTCCGCCCGGACGTCGCGGCTTCTACACCGCCTGGATCCAGACGACCGCAACGCTCGGCCTGTTCCTGTCGCTGATCGTAATCCTGTCCGTCCAGGCCTTCCTCGGCAAGGAAGCCTTTGCCGCCTGGGGATGGCGCGTGCCGTTCCTGGTCTCCTTCGTGCTGCTCGGCGTATCCGTCTGGATCCGCCTCAAAATGAACGAATCGCCGGCCTTCCAGAAGATGAAGGCCGAAGGGAAGGGCTCCAAGGCGCCGTTGACGGAGGCTTTCGGCACCTGGAAAAACGCCAGGATTGCCTTGATCGCGCTGTTCGGCGCCACCATGGGACAGGCAGTCGTCTGGTATTGCGGCCAGTTCTACGCGCTGTTCTTCCTGCAGAACGTGCTCAAGGTCGAGTTCCAGGCTGCCAATATCATGGTCGCTGTCGCCCTGTTCATCGGCACGGGCTTCTTCCTGCTGTTCGGTTGGCTTTCCGATCGCATCGGCCGCAAGCCGATCATCATGGCCGGGCTGCTGCTGGCAATGCTGACCTATTTCCCGCTGTTCAAGGCGATGACCTGGACGGCAAACCCGGCGCTGGCACAAGCCCAGTCGACCGTACGGGCAACAGTAACCGCCGACCCGGCCGATTGCCGCTTCCAGTTCAATCCGACCGGCGTGGCGAAGTTCACCAGTTCCTGCGACGTGGCAACGGCGTTCCTCACCAAGAACTCGGTGCCCTATGATGTCGTCGCAGCTCCTCCGGGCACACCGGCGACCGTGACGATCGGCGGCCAGACGGTGCCGAGCTATGACGTCGTCACCGCCGGCGACAAGGCCAAGGGCCTGAATGCGGCGTTCGAGAAGGGCATCAACACCGCCCTGCACAATGGCGGCTATCCGCTGGTGCGAGGACCCGCCAAGGTGCCGGACAGCAAGCTCGACGCTTTCGTCGTCGCCAACCCGGAAGTCGGTATCGATGCTGCAGCAGTACGTGCGGGCGACAAGACGGTCGTGCCGGCGGACAAGCTGGTGGCTGACAAGATGCTCACCAAGGAGGAGGCCGCCGGCGTGACCGAGATGCCGGTCTACACCATCGCCAAGGCAGGCGCCTTCGCCATGGTCGCCGACCCCGCAGCGGTTAACTGGCTCGGAACTATCCTCGTCCTGACGGTGCTGGTGATCTATGTCACCATGGTCTACGGCCCGATCGCAGCCCTGCTGGTCGAGCTTTTCCCGACCCGCATCCGCTACACCGGTATGTCGCTGCCCTATCACATCGGCAACGGCTGGTTCGGCGGCCTGCTGCCGGCCATGGCCTTCGCAATGAGTGCTGCCAAGGGCGATATCTATTATGGCCTATGGTACCCGATCGTCTTTGCCGGGATCACGCTGGTGATCGGCATGATCTTCCTGCCGGAAACCAAGGACCGCGATATCAACACGATGGATTGAACCGGATCGCAATCCGGCCGGCGCCGGTGGCGTCGGTCGCTATCCGTCGGCAAGCGGCCGACGCCGCATCAAGCGCCGCACACGCGGCACCGGAAAGCCGTTCGGCGAAAGCGCGAATAGCAGGCCGAAGCGAGAAAACATCACCGCCGTCGCAAAGGCGAACCAGGCGCCAAGGGCCAGCCCCGCCGCCACGTCGCTCGGATAGTGCACGCCGAGAATGACCCGCGTCGCCCCGATCCACAGCGCAACCCCGACGAAGACCAGCCTGAACCTTGGAAACAGAAGGGCCAGGGCGACGCAGAACGCACCGATCTGGGTGGAGTGGGCGGAAGGGAAGCTTTGGAACAGGAAGTGACCGTCGAAAGGCTTGAAGCCGAGAATGCCATACTGGTCGTAGATCAGCGGCCGGGCCCGGCCGATCGCGGTCTTCAGCACGTGCACGACCGCGCTTGCCGACAGCACCGAGATCAGCAGATAGGCTGCCATCCGCGCGAAATAGGCGACGCGATAGCGGCGGCGGAGGTCCGCCAGCCGACGCGCCAGAAGCACGCCGACAACGAAAATGACGACGATGGCGCCGAGCATCCGCAACATCTGTCCGACATTGGTGATGTCGCCGGCAAAGGCCACCAGTGCCGCCGGCAGGTCCCGCGCCGTCTTGCCGAGCGGCGCGTCGAGCACGAAGAAGGCAAGGGCGACGATATTGACGATGCTCAGCGTGTAGCCGAGCCAGGGGATGGAACGGTGCTGCGCGCGACGAGCGGCATAGCGGGTCGCCAACAGACGCCACATTCCGCGACGGGTTTTGTCAGGCAGGGAAGGGGCATTCTCGGTGTCGTGTTGCATCGACCAGACATAGGCATGCCGGAGGGCAGATCAAGACGATCGCCGCGCCCGGAATTAGCGGACGCGGCAAAAATGTTTCACGTGAAATCAGGCACTCAGCGTCTTGAACTCGGCAAGGATCGCATCGCCCATCTCGACAGTGCCGACCGGGGTCATGCCGTCCGAGACGATGTCGCCGGTACGGATGCCGCGATCGAGCACGTTAGCGATCGATTTCTCAAGCGCATCGGCCTCGGAAATCATCGCAAACGAGTAGCGCATGCACATGGCGAAGGAAGCGATCATGGCGATCGGGTTGGCAACGCCCTTGCCGGCGATATCGGGCGCCGAACCGTGGACCGGCTCGTAGAGTGCCTTGCGCTTGCCGGTCTTGCCATCGGGCGCACCGAGCGACGCGGACGGCAGCATGCCGAGCGAGCCGGTCAGCATGGCGGCCACGTCGGACAGCATGTCACCGAACAGGTTGTCGGTGACGATGACATCGAACTGTTTCGGCGCCCGGACCAGCTGCATGCCGCCGGCATCGGCAAGCATGTGCTCGAGCTTGACGTCGGAATATTTTTCCTTGTGGGTCGCCGTCACCACTTGGTTCCACAGCACGCCGGACTTCATGACGTTGCGCTTTTCCATCGAGCAGACGCGATTGTTGCGGGTACGGGCCATCTCGAAGGCAACGCCGGCAATACGCTCGATCTCGTAGGTATCGTAGATCTGCGTATCGATGCCGCGCTTCTGGCCGTTGCCGAGATCGATGATCTCCTTGGGCTCGCCGAAATAGACGCCACCGGTCAGTTCACGGATGATCAGGATGTCGAGGCCTTCGACCAGCTCCGGCTTCAGCGACGAGGCGGAGGAGAGTGCCGGATAGCAGATCGCCGGGCGCAGATTGGCGAACAGTTGCAGGTCCTTGCGCAGCCGCAGCAGGCCGGCTTCGGGACGGGCTTCATAGGGAACGTCGTCCCACTTCGGACCGCCGACCGCGCCGAACAGCACGGCATCGGCCGCCATCGCCTTGGCCATGTCGCCTTCGGAGATCGCCACGCCATGCGCATCGTAGGCACAGCCGCCGACGAGGCCTTCCTCGGTGACGAAACCGGCCTGGTGGGCCTCGTTGAGATAGGCAATGATCTTGCGGACCTCGGCCATGGCTTCCGGTCCGATGCCGTCACCCGGCAGCAGGAAGAGATTGCGCACTGTCATGAAAAGCCCTCTGCTTTGACA
This sequence comes from Rhizobium rhododendri, assembly GCF_007000325.2. GTDB lineage: Bacteria > Pseudomonadota > Alphaproteobacteria > Rhizobiales > Rhizobiaceae > Rhizobium > Rhizobium rhododendri. The sequence goes on from NZ_CP117267.1 coordinate 3,213,129, forward strand.
ATCGGTTGCGGGTTCTTAGACCCGCAGACCCCGCTTTTCAAGCGAGGTAGGGGCCGAAACGGTACGCTTCATGCCACCGTTTCGGCATCTCGTCATGTTTCGCAACAACGCTGCGACCGGCGGCCTTTCCGCCTGGGTCGCAGCGGCAGAGCCTTATTACTGGGCGAGACCGAGTTGCTCGAGATGCGTCGCAGAAGCGCGGATATTCGTCTTATCGCGCAACTCGATGATCAGGCGCGGGTTGCTGGTCAGCTTGGCGAGCGCCGCAAACACCGAATGCCAGCGGATGATGCCCTCACCGAGACCCCAATGGCGGTCAGCATACCCATCGACGTCCTGCAGATGCACATGCTTCAGCTGGTTGCCGGCCGCGTGGATGAAATAGTCGACCGGCGGTGCACCGTAGCTGCCATGCGCACACTCGGCATGGCCGGTGTCGATGGACACGGCGACGGCTGGCGAATTGAAGCTTTCGGCAAGGGCGACGCGGGTCTGCGGATCGATGTCGTCGCAATTCTCGATGACGAATGTCAGTCCGATGTCTTCGGCCCGCCTGACGGCCTCGGCTATCGTCAGATGTGTATATTCGGTCATCCGCTCCCGCTCGCCGGGAAAGTGGGGGAAATTGTTATGGTGCCAGGCGGTGTAGGGGCTGTGGATGACCATATGGGTCGCACTGAGTGCAGTCGCCACATCCAGCGCCTGGCTCAGCCGTTTGGCGACGACAGCACGGATCTCCTCGTCTTGTGACGAGATGGTGAAGCCGAAGAACGGCCCGTGGATGCCGACCCGGCCGGTGTGGCCGTCGAGCAGCCGCTTGGCGCGCTCGACCAGCGGCATCCAGTCGCCGCCGAGCACCCTCGCGTCGACGAAATTTTGCAGTTCGAGGTCGCGCTGTTTGTCGAGCATCCAGTCGCGGTGGATTTCGAGGTCGTCCAACGAGAGGGCGGCGCCGAGAACGGGAAGGGTCATGGAAGTCTCCTTTTGGGATCAGTGGCGCGAACGATCAGATTGCGGATGGTCACCATGGACCACGCTGTCGTCGGCTGTATTGACAATGCGGGCAATCGGCCGCCCCGCTTTCGGGGCGGGCCGGCTTTTTCAAGGCAACGGGGCAGGCCGGATTTACTGGGCCAGACCGAGCGATTCGAGATAGGCGGCCGAGGCCGGGATCTTCGACTTGTCCTTGATCTCGATGATCAGACGCGGGTTGCTGATAAGCTTGGCAAGGGCGGCAAAGACGGAATGCCAGCGGATCGTGCCTTCGCCGAGCGACCAGTGGCGGTCGGCATAACCATCGGCATCCTGAAGATGGACATGCTGCAGGCGGTTGCCGGCGGCATGAACGTAATAATCGACCGGGGGACCGCCCGTCGAGCCGTGGGCGTAATGGGCATGGCCGGTATCGATCGACACGGCGACCGCCGGCGAGGCAAAGCTGTCGACCAGCACATTGCGGATTTCAGGATCGATATCCTCGATGTTCTCCATCACCATGGTGAGGCCGATATCCTCAGCCCGCTTGACGGCATCGCCCATGGTCTTCTGCGTGTACTCAATAATGCTTTCGCGCGCCCCCGGATTATTGTCGAGATTGTTGTAATTCCAGGTCGTGTACGGGCTGTGGACGACCATGTGGGTTGCGCCGATCGCCGCCGACACATCGAGCGCCTGTCGCATGCGCTCTGCAACGACGGCACGTACGCCAGGGTCTTTGGAGGCAATCGTAAAGCCCCAGAACGGCCCGTGGATGCCGACGCGGCCGGTGTGGCCATCCAGCAGCGTCTTGGTGCGATCGACGAGCGGCTTCCAGTCACCGCCGAGCACTTCAGCGTCGACAAAGCTCTGCAATTCGAGGTCACGCTGCTTTTCAAGGAGCCAGTGTCGGTGGATTTCGAGTTCTTCCAGCGTCATGGCGGCGCCGAGGATGGGAAGGGTCATGGAGGTCTCCGGTTCCAGTCATGTGCGCTGCAGCATGATTGGCAACGCGGCCCCTCTCATGATCCTCATTCTTGTCAGCCATATTACAATTTGCGGGCAGGCTGCGATACGCTATCCGCGGCCAAGGCTGCAAACCGCTGTTCATCAACGCCTGCAGAAAAATTTGACGCGGACCTAACGGGCCCCGAAAATTGCCGAACCGACCCGCACACTGGTGGCACCGAAGGCGACGGCGACCTCGTAATCGCCGGACATGCCCATAGAAAGCTTCTCGACCCCGCAGGCTGCGGCGAGCTTTGCCAGGAGGGCGAAGTGCGGACCGGGATTTTCATCCGCCGGCGGAATGCACATCAGCCCCTCGACCGTAAGCCCCAGTTCGTCGCGGCAGAGGGACACGAAGGCGCCGGTGTCGTCAGGACTGATCCCCGCCTTTTGCGGCTCAAGCCCGGTGTTGACCTGCACGTAGAAACGCGTCGACTTGCCCTGCTGCTTCATTTCGGCGGCCAGCGCACGGGCAATCTTCTCGCGGTCGACGGTCTCGATAACGTCGAACAGCGCCACGGCATCGGCCGCCTTGTTCGATTGCAGCGGGCCGATCAGATGCAGTTCGATGTCGGGTGTCTCTGCCTTCATCGCCGGCCACTTGCCCTGGCTTTCCTGCACCCGGTTTTCGCCGAACAGCCGCTGACCGGCGGCGATAACAGGACGGATGACATCGGCATCGAAGGTCTTGGAGACCACAACCAGCTGCGCCGAACCCTCAGGCCTGCCGGCCTTTTGTTCGGCCTTTGCGATCCTGTTGCGCACATCGTCCAATCGCTCTTGAAGTTCCATCGCTCGACCTCGACATAGGAGTAGAATTGCCCGTCCTGAGTAGACAGCCCGCCCGCCCTTGCCAAGAGCAACCCCTTGAAATTCGGCCATCTCGAACGCCGGATGACGATGCTGTTGGCCACCAAACTTGACGCTTGGTTGGTTTCATGATGAAGGTCACGCCAACTCCCCATTACATCCGGAAATACAGGTCACATGGCTACCGAACGTTATAATCCGCGCGACTCCGAGCCCCGCTGGCAGCAAAAGTGGAATGACGCCAACGTCTTCCTCACTGACAACAACGACCCGCGCGAAAAGTACTACGTCCTAGAGATGTTCCCGTATCCATCGGGCCGCATCCACATGGGCCATGTGCGCAACTACGCCATGGGCGACGTCGTGGCCCGCTACAAGCGTGCGCGTGGTTACAATGTGCTGCATCCCATGGGCTGGGACGCCTTCGGCATGCCGGCCGAAAACGCTGCCCGCGACAACAAGGTGCATCCGAAGGAGTGGACCTACCAGAACATCGCCTCGATGAAGGCGCAGCTGAAGGCCATGGGGCTGTCGCTGGACTGGAGCCGCGAATTCGCCACCTGCGATGTCGAATACTATCACCGCCAGCAGATGCTGTTCCTCGACATGATGGAAAAGGAGCTGGTCTACCGCAAGAAGTCGAAGGTCAACTGGGACCCGGTCGATAACACCGTGCTGGCCAACGAGCAGGTGATCGACGGACGCGGCTGGCGCTCGGGCGCGCTGGTCGAACAGCGCGAGCTGACGCAATGGTTCTTCAAGATCACCGACTTTAGCCAGGACCTGCTGGATGCGCTCGACACGCTGGATCACTGGCCGGAAAAGGTCCGGCTGATGCAAAAAAACTGGATCGGACGCTCGGAGGGCTTGACCATCCGCTGGGAGATAGTGCCCGGCGCGGTGCCAACGGAAGAGCGCGAGATCGCCGTCTACACGACGCGCCCGGATACTCTGTACGGCGCCTCGTTCCTTGCAATCGCCGCCGACCATCCACTGGCGAAGGAAGCAGCAAGCCGGGACGCCGCCGTCGAAGCATTCTGCGAAGAGTGCCGCCGCGCCGGCACATCCGTTGCAGCCCTCGAGACGGCTGAGAAAAAGGGCATGGATACCGGTATCCGCGTCCGTCATCCGCTCGATCCGAGCTGGGAACTGCCGGTCTATATCGCCAATTTCGTGTTGATGGACTATGGCACTGGCGCCATCTTCGGTTGCCCCTCGGGCGACCAGCGGGACCTCGATTTTGCGCGCAAGTACGACTTGCCGGTCATCCCGGTCGTCATGCCGGCAGATGGCGACGCCAAGAGCTTCACGGTCGGGGACGTGGCCTATGACGGCGACGGCGTCATGATCAACTCTCAGTTTCTCGACGGCATGACCACGACGGAAGCCTTCGACGTCGTGGCTACACGCCTGTTGACAACGAATATCGGCAATGCGCCTCAGGCTGAACGCAAGGTCAATTTCCGCCTGCGCGATTGGGGAATTTCACGGCAACGCTACTGGGGCTGCCCCATCCCGGTCATCCATTGCAACGATTGCGGTGTCGTTCCGGTACCGAAACAAGACTTGCCGGTCAAGCTGCCGGACGACGTTACCTTCGATTTGCCAGGCAACCCCCTGGATCGCCATCCCACCTGGCGGCATGTCGCCTGTCCGCATTGCGGCAAGGATGCCCAGCGCGAAACCGACACCATGGACACCTTCGTCGATTCCAGCTGGTATTTCACACGCTTCACGGCACCATGGGAAAACGACCCCACCGACAAGGCTGCCGCCAACCACTGGCTCCCGGTCGATCAGTATATCGGCGGCGTCGAGCATGCGATCCTGCACCTGCTCTATTCGCGCTTCTTCACGCGTGCCATGCAAAAGACAGGGCATGTCGATGTCAAGGAACCCTTCAAGGGTCTGTTTACGCAAGGCATGGTCGTTCACGAGACCTACAGCCGCGGCGAGGGGGCATCGCGCGAATGGGTACCACCTGTGGATCTGCGCTTCGAGGAGGTCGACGGCAAACGGCGTGCCCTGTTGCTGTCCTCCGGCGAAGAAGTGACGATCGGCGCTATCGAGAAGATGTCCAAGTCGAAGAAAAACGTCGTCGACCCCGATGATATCATCGCCTCCTACGGAGCCGACACGGCGCGTTTCTTCGTGCTCTCGGACTCGCCGCCGGACCGCGACGTCATATGGTCGGAAGCCGGTGTCGAGGGCGCCCATCGCTTTACCCAGCGCGTCTGGCGCCTGGTGTCGGAGGCCGCTGACCGGCTGAAGTCGGTCGAGCCAAAGGCGGCTCATTCCGGCGATGGACTGGCCGTATCTCAGATAGCCCATAAAACGCTGAAAGCTGTCGGTGCCGATTATGACAAGCTCGCCTTCAACAAGGCCGTGGCGCGTATCTACGAATTCGTCAACGCCCTTGCAGCGCCGCTGGCAAAAGTCGCGGCCGGAGAGGGCGACGAAACCTTCTGCAGCGCCGTTCGCGATGCCGTCGAGATCCTGATCGCCATCGTCGCGCCCATCACGCCGCACCTGTCGGAGGAGTGCGCGGCCGCGATCGGATGCCCCACCATGGTGGCGACGTCGCCATGGCCCGACTTCGACGCCGTTCTCGTCGTTGAAAACGAGGTGATGATGCCGGTACAGATCAACGGCAAGAAGCGCGCCGAATTGACAATCGCCCGCGATGCGGATCAAAGTGCCGTCGAGGCCGCCGCCCTTGCCTTGGGCGCGGTGCAAAGCGCGTTGAATGGTCAGGCGCCGAAAAAGATCATCGTCGTTCCACAGAGGATCGTAAACATTGTCGTCTGATTTCATGTCCAAGCTCGCCAGGATCGCCTGCGCGGTCACCGTCATTGCGGTCCCGGCCCTGCTGTCCTCCTGCCAGGTTCGGCCTCTCTACGCCGAAAGCACGGGTGCGACGGCCAAATTGGCGACCGTCGGCTTCACCGATGCCGTTGCCGCCGATGCTGCCCAGCGCCGCGTTGGCCAGGAGGTCAGGAACCAGCTGATCTTCATCGCCAGCCATGGCGCTGGCGAGCCTGCCAACCCGCAATACATGGTCAGCCTGAACGTCAGCTCCGGCACAGGCGGCGTTCTCTACCTTGCCTCGTCCGATACATCGCAGGCCGGCCGCACGACCGTGACTGCCTCCTATGTCATCAAGCGTATCAGCGACGGCAAGGTCATCAAGGCCGGCAACCGCTCGATGGTGGCGCTGGTGGATTTCCCGACGCAGGAATTTGCCAAACAGCGCGCCATCCGCGATGCGGAAGACCGTGCGGCACGTGAAGTCGCACAGTTCGTCGGTGCCGACATTGCGGCTGCATTGAGCAATTGATCCAGCCATAAGGACGGCCGCATGACGGAGATAAAATCCCACGAATTCGAGGGATTTTTGCAGACGGCCGCCCGTAAGCATCGGCTGTTTGTCATCTATGGCCCTGACCGGGGTCTCGTCTCCGAGCGAGCGAAGCAAATCGCCGAAAAGACGGGGGTCGATCTGTCTGACCCGTTTTCGCTGGTCAAGCTGGATGTCGGCGACCTCCACAACGACCCCGGGCGTCTCATCGACGAGACCAACGCCATCGGCTTATTCGGAGGTGCCCGCCTTGTCTGGATACGCGGCGCGGCCAATGAAAAATCGGTCGTCGACGGGCTTCAGGCGATCGCTTCCAATCCACCCGAGACGACCTTCCTGATCGTCGAGGCCGGCGACCTGAAGAAGACCGCGGCTCTCCGGAAGCTTGCCGATAGCAATCGCACGATCATGGCGATCCCGTGCTACGCAGATGACGCCCGGGCGCTGAACACGCTTGTGGACCACGAACTGGCGCATGAAAACCTGCGGATCACGCCCGCTGCCCGCCACATGCTGCTGGAACTTCTGGGCGGCGACCGGATCGCCTCACGAAACGAGGTGCGCAAGCTCGCGCTCTATTGCCGTGGCCTCGGCACGATCGACGAACAGCATGTCGTCGACATCATCGGCGATGCCAGCGCAGTCTCGGCTGACGATGCGGTCGATGCCATCCTCAAGGGCGACTCCGCCGGATTTCTCCACGCGACCCAGAAGATCATCGCCTCGAAGACATCGATTTTCCTCGTGCTGCAGGGGTGCCTGCGGCAATTTCAGCTGCTGGATGTCATGAGGGCCGAAATGGATGAAAAACGCCTTCCGGCAGCGCAGGTGCTGCAGACGCACGGGCGGCATCTGCATTTCCGGCGCAAACCAACGATCGAACAGGCATTGCGCGTCTGGACGTCGGACGCGATCGGACGCGAAATGAACAGGCTGCAGGCCGCAATTTTCCAGACACGCCAGCGCCAAAGCCTCGAGGACAGCATCGCGATGCAGACATTGCTGGCCACGACGCTGCAATCTGCCCGCAAGGCTTGAATTAACGGCGCTCCAGGAGCCTGCAGATTTCTTCCAGCTGTTCCAGTGACTTGTAGGAAATCCGCACCTGTCCGCCGCTCCCCTTGTGGGCAATCGTCACATCGAGCCCAAGCGTATCGGTGAGCGTCCGCTCCAGCGCGAGGGTATCCGAATCCTTGTCGTCCTTGCGGGCGCCGGCTGGTCGGGGGTCGTTCTGGGCCTTGATGTCATTCTGGGCGAGGCGCTCCGCATCACGAACCGACATGCCCTTGGCAACGATAGTGCGTGCAAGACCGGCGGCATCTGACGTCGACACCAAGGCGCGCGCATGACCCGCCGACAGCGCGCCGCTCGACAGCATGTCCCTGACAGGCTCCGGCAATTTCAGAAGCCGCAGCGAGTTGGCGACGTGACTGCGGCTTTTACCGATAATTTCGCCGAGATCGTTCTGCGTATAACCGTGCTCGGCAATCAGCTGGTCGTAGCCGAGCGCCTCTTCGAGAGGGTTAAGATCGGCCCGCTGGACGTTTTCGACAATGGCGATTTCCAGTGCGGTCTTGTCGTCGACATCGCGGACGATCACCGGGATCTCGATCAGGCCCGAAAGCTGAGCCGCACGCCAACGACGTTCGCCCGCAATGATCTCGTACCTGCCACTAGAGACGGTGCGAACGACGACCGGCTGCACGATGCCGTGCTGGCGTATGGAGGAGGCGAGGTCCTGCAGGTCCGCCTCGTTGAATGTCCGGCGCGGGTTCTTTGGATTACGGCTGATAAACTCGATCGGCACAAGACGATCCGGATTGATGGTCGGCTTTGCGTCGCCCACGGGCGCCGACTGATCCATCTCACCGATGAGGGCTGCCAGACCGCGCCCCAGGCGGCGCTTCGATTGATCATCATTCATAGGTAAATACGCTCGCTTATTCTACTGGACGAAACCTTATGCCGCGATCTTGCGCTGCCGCTCCCGCTGGATCACCTCCGAAGCCAGCTGCAGATAAGCCTGGCTGCCGGCGCATTTCAAATCATAAAGAATGGCAGGCTTGCCATAGGAGGGGGCCTCCGAGACCCGGACATTGCGCGGAATCAACGTGTGATAGACCTTGTCGCCAAGATGCGTCCTGACGTCGTTGACGACCTGCTGCGCCAGATTATTACGGGCGTCGAACATGGTTAACACAATGCCCTGGATATCCAACGTGGGATTGACCGTGCGCCTCACCTGGTCGACAGTCTCGAGTAGCTGGCTCAATCCCTCGAGAGCAAAGAATTCGCACTGCAACGGAACCAGCACGGAATCTGCCGCTGCCATGGCGTTCATTGTCAACAAATTGAACGACGGTGGGCAATCGATTAGAATGTAGGAAAACTGCTTGGCATCTGGCTGCGAAAGCGCCCGCTTGAGGCGGAAAACACGATCGGCTTGCTGCGCAATCTCCATCTCCACGCCGAGCAGATCCATCGTCGACGGAACGATATAGAGATCCGGCACCACTGTCTGCACCGCGGCTTCCACAACGGTATGGGAGCCAATCAACAGATCGTAGGAGGACACCTCGCGGCGGCGGCGGTCGATACCAAGACCCGTGCTCGCGTTACCCTGCGGATCCAGATCGATAATCAGGACGCGCTCACCAATCGCAGCGAGAGCGGTGGCAAGATTGATCGCTGTGGTCGTCTTGCCGACCCCGCCCTTTTGATTGGCGACGGTGATGATACGATTTCGCTGAGCTGACATGGCCGCACCTGGGTTCGATTAAGCTCGGCGTCTGAGGTTCGAAATTTCCAGGATAACGGAATCTGCCTCAAGAACGCTCTCATGCTTTACCAGATCGAACTCCCAGCCACCATGGGCGGCGTCGATCTCCCGTTGGTAATCCCGGCCTTTATGAAGAAAAAGTTTAAGGGATTCGGTTTCCCCCGCCCAAGGCGATGCATATTCAAATAAAAGAGACAGATCTCCCAAAGCCCTTGCCGAGATCGCATCGCATCTTGCAATCGTGTTCTGCGCTTCCTCGATACGCATGCAGTGGACGCTGCCTCGACCACCGCACTCACGCAGACAAGTCCGCAGGAAAGCGGCCTTCTTCTGGTTGCTTTCGATGAGATCGACATGTCCGTCACCGAGCTCTGCCAGGAATATCGATGTAATTATTCCCGGAAAGCCCCCGCCACTGCCTAGGTCAAGCCAATGAATCGGCTTCGGATAGAGCTGAAATATCTGTGCGCTATCGGCAATGTGGCGCTGCCAAAGCTCGTTGCGTGTCGATGGCGCTACCAAATTGATTGTCTTCGCCCACTTCTCGAAAAGCGCACTGAAGATGATCAGCCGATCAGATGTTTCACGTGAAACACGTAAACCGTTCAATTCCATATGAGGACTCTCCAGCCTTGTAAGATCACGCCACTCTGGTCGATGTCGCTGCGGCATACTTTCTCAATGCAGCAATCAGCAACAAGAGCGCTGCCGGCGTCATGCCATCGACTTTGGCAGCTTGCGCAAGATTGGCTGGGACAGCCTGTTTCAATTTATGCGTCAATTCATTCGACAGACCGGAAAGCAATGAAAAATCAAAACCAGATGGAATAACCATGGCTTCTTCACGTTGTACCTTTTCGATATCGGACGCCTGTCGCTCCATATACACCGAGTATGTCGCTTCGATCGCAAGCGCCTCAGCGACAGGCGATTCGAGCGCTGCAAGCTCGGGCCAGATGCGCTGCAGCGATGAGCGATCGTGATCCTGGTGTGACAAAAGCTCGTAAGCCGAGCGACGTTGTCCATCCTGATTGAGATGAATACCAAAAGCCGCAGCAGCGTTCGGGGTAACAGTGAGCTCCTGAAGCAGCTTCCGTCCAGCTTCCAGACGCCCAAGGTAGCTCTTAAAGCGTGCTGATCTCTCGGCACCTACGCAACCGATTGCCATGGCAGTCGGTGTCAACCTCACGTCGGCATTGTCTGCTCGTAGCGAAAGTCTATATTCTGCGCGGGACGTGAACATCCTGTATGGCTCAGCAACACCGCGTGACGTCAGATCATCGATCATCACGCCAATATAGGATTGCGTACGACTGAAATGGACAGCATCCATTCCCGCAGAAAGACGCGCCGCGTTAAGACCAGCTACCAAACCTTGCGCGGCTGCTTCTTCATAACCGGTTGTCCCGTTGATTTGACCACCGAGAAAAAGTCCCGGTAGCTTGCGCAGCTCCAGCGAAGCGCTGAGTTCGCGTGGATCGACATGATCGTATTCAATTGCATAACCCGGCTGTAGGATCGTAACTCGTTCCAGACCCGGAATAGTCCTGATAAAGGCCTGCTGCACTGACTCAGGCAAACTTGTGGAAATACCATTTGGGTAAATGGTATCGTCGTCCAAGCCCTCGGGCTCAAGAAAGATCTGGTGACCGTCACGTTCGCCGAACTTGACAATCTTATCTTCGATTGACGGACAGTAGCGCGGACCTATTCCCTCAATCTGGCCCGAATACATGGCAGACTGCTGGAGATTATCCATAACGATCTTGTGCGTGGCGGCCGTCGTCCGCGTCACACCGCAATCGACCTGTCTGTTGACGATCATGTCCGTCATGAACGAGAAGGGCACCGGATCTTCATCCGCCCCTTGCCTGCCGACTGCCGTCCAATCGATCGTCTTGCCATCGAGCCTAGCTGGGGTACCAGTCTTCAACCTGGCCAACGAAATGCCAAGCCGCTCCAGCGTGCCCGACAGTCCAACCGAAGGCTCCTCGCCCATACGTCCTGCCGGGATCTTCTGGTCGCCGATATGGATCAATCCTCGAAGGAACGTACCTGTCGTGACCACAACGCTGCGGCAGTGAAGTTCCGTACCGTCTCGCAGGGAGATTCCGGTAACTCGCCCATCGCGCTGGAGGATATCGAAAACATCACCCTCAACAACCTCCAGGTTTTCCAGCGATGCGATTTCAGCCTGCATGGCGAGGCGATAAAGCTTGCGGTCTGCCTGGGTGCGAGGACCGCGTACCGCCGGTCCCTTCTTGCGATTGAGCATTCGGAACTGTATTCCGGCAGCATCTGCAACACGGCCCATCAGTCCATCAAACGCATCGATCTCGCGAACGAGATGCCCTTTACCAAGCCCACCAATGGCAGGATTACAGGACATGACGCCGATGGTGTCCCGGCGATGCGTAACAAGTGCGGTGCGTGCACCAAGGCGGGCGGCCGCAGCTGCGGCTTCACTGCCTGCGTGGCCGCCACCTACTACAACTACATCATAACGCGTCGTTTGCATCGTAATCTCCAGCTTAGGCTGTTTTCCGGACTAACGACCGGGAGTCAAGAAGTTTCACGTGAAACACGTTTCCAACGCAGTCACCGAATGTTTCACGTGAATCATTTACCGACGCAGAACTCAGAGAAAATTACACCGAGCAAATCTTCCACATCCACATGCCCGGTTATCCGCCCCAATGAGCGGGCAGCGGCGCGCAAATGCTCAGCTCTGATATCAAGTCCGTCAGAGGAATTTAAAGCGAAAGTGATGTCTGAAATCGTTTGTTCCAGCAGCACACGGTGTCTCCGCCTCGCGGGAACTGCCATGGAAAGACCACTGGAGCGCTTTCCAAGTTCTGCCAAAAGGCGATCTTTTAATTCCGACAGTCCAGTCCCATTTTGAACAGAAATACAAATATCGTATTGCTCAGACGGCCCGTGGATATCTGCTTTAGTCCCTACCTGGATCGCGTCAGGATGACCGACAGTCTCTGTTTCGGGACTTCCAATCTCTCTCAGCACGAGGACGAGATCCGCTGCCTCAACGGTCTGAAATGCGCGCTTCACACCCTCTGCTTCTACCACATCTTCCGTCTCGCGAACGCCGGCGGTATCGAACAAGCGGACCCGAAAGCCGTCTATATCAAGATTAACCTCAAGGACATCGCGCGTCGTGCCGGCGATCTCTGTGACGATGGCAACATCTCGACCGGCCAACGCATTCAGCAACGTCGATTTCCCGCTATTGGGCGGTCCAGCTATCGCAACTCGGAACCCGTCGCGGACGATTTCTCCGAACCTTGCGCCAGCCAAATGGTCTGAAATCGCATCACGGATCAGGAGCATTTCAGCCCAAACCTGATCTGAGACGGAGCCGGGCACATCACCTTCATCCGAGAAGTCGAGCTCGGCCTCAATCAGAGCCCTGGCGCGCGTTATGCGGATCGCCCAGGCAGCATACAGCTCGGAACGTCCGCCGTTGCTCTGTTCTATCGCCAGCCGCCGCTGCATTTCGGTTTCGGCCGCCAAGAGATCTGCGAGACCCTCCGCCTCTAGCAGATCCATCCTTCCATTTTCGAACGCTCGTCGTGAAAATTCACCATTCTCCGCCAGTCTGCATCCGGAAATAGCTGAGAGCTCGTCCAATATCGCAGCCACAACTGCGAGGCCCCCATGCACTTGAAATTCCGCACAATCTTCTCCGGTGAACGAGTTCGGACCGGGAAAAAGCAGAACAATACCCTTGTCGATCACCGATCCGTTTCGAGTCCGAATCGTTCTCAGTGAGGCAGTGCGAGGCGCCGGCAGTTGCCCTGCAATCCGCGAGGCCACCGCAAATGCACCATTACCACTGACGCGGATGACAGCGACGCCGGCGGGTAAGCCGCCACTAGACAACGCATAGATCGTATCTGCAAATTGTGACACGTTGCACCGCATTTGGTACGGAACCGAATCGATCTACCCAGCATAAAGGCCGCACATGGCGGCCCTTAAGTTGCAAACGTTCGGCCGATTGAAATCAGGTATTCATCGAGTCGAAGAAATCCGGATTGTTCTTTGTCTGCTTCAGCTTGTCGATGAGGAATTCGATTGCATCCGTCGTACCCATCGGGGCAAGGATACGGCGAAGAACAAAGATCTTCTGCAGATCCTGACGCGGAACGAGCAGGTCTTCCTTACGCGTACCGGACTTAAGGATATCCATCGCCGGGAAGATGCGCTTGTCGGCGACCTTGCGGTCGAGCACGATTTCCGAGTTGCCGGTACCCTTGAATTCTTCGAAAATGACTTCGTCCATGCGGCTCCCGGTATCGATCAACGCTGTCGCGATGATCGTCAGCGATCCGCCTTCCTCGATATTTCGCGCAGCACCGAAGAAGCGCTTCGGGCGCTGCAGCGCGTTGGCGTCGACACCACCCGTTAGGACCTTGCCAGACGATGGCACGACGGTGTTGTAGGCGCGACCGAGACGGGTGATCGAATCGAGCAGGATGACGACGTCACGCCCGTGCTCCACGAGACGCTTCGCCTTCTCGATTACCATTTCAGCGACCTGTACGTGGCGAACCGCCGGCTCGTCAAAGGTTGATGACACGACCTCGCCGCGCACAGAGCGCTGCATGTCCGTCACTTCTTCAGGCCGCTCGTCGATGAGAAGGACAATCAGATAGCATTCGGGATGATTGGCCGTGATCGAGTGCGCAATGTTCTGGAGCAGGACGGTTTTACCAGTGCGCGGCGGAGCAACGATGAGGCCGCGCTGGCCCTTGCCGATCGGCGCCACGAGATCGATGACGCGGGCAGAGAGATCCTTGGTCGTCGGCACGTCGAGTTCCATACGGAAGCGGTCGTTCGGATAAAGCGGCGTCAGGTTGTCGAAGTGAACCTTGTGGCGGATTTTCTCAGGATCGTCGAAGTTGATCGTATTGACCTTGAGCAGAGCAAAATAGCGCTCGCCTTCCTTAGGTCCACGGATTGGGCCTTCGACGGTGTCGCCGGTCTTCAGCGAGAAACGGCGGATCTGCGAGGGCGAAATGTAGATATCGTCGGGCCCGGGCAGATAGTTTGCATTGGCAGAGCGCAGGAATCCAAATCCGTCCTGGAGGACTTCAACCACGCCTTCGCCAATGATTTCCACGTCCTGGCTGGCCAGCACCTTCAGGATGGCAAACATCAATTCCTGTTTGCGCAACGTGCTGGCGCTTTCGACCTCGAGCGATTCGGCGAAAGCCAGCAAATCGGTCGGGGATTTGCTTTTCAGTTCTTGCAGCTTCATTTCAGCCATGAAGGGACCATTACTCTATTTTTAGAAAGGGAAAGGCGACGTTTTCGTATTCGGGACCGCGAAGGGGACTCGCGGGCGACAGGATGAATACATGCCACGAAGATGAGATGCGCGAAAATAGCGACTTCCGCAGGAAGCCGCAAGGGGCATGTCGCCGATGGCGAAAATTTAAAATGACGCCTTTTCTAGGCGAAAGGTTTGACCACGACGAGGATGACGATGGCAATCATCAGCACCGTCGGCGCCTCGTTAGCAAAACGCCAATAGCGGGCGGAGCGGGTGTTCTGGTCTTTTGCGAAGGCTTTCACGGCACGACTGAAATACACATGGACACCAGTCAGAAGCACGACAAGACCAATCTTTGCATGCAGCCAACCACCCTGGAACGCAAACCCCGACCAGGCAAGGTATAGCCCGAAGATCCAGGTCAGCATCATTGCAGGATTCATGATCACCTTGAGCAGCCGCTGCTCCATGACCTTGAAGGTTTCCGACTGGGCAGAGCCCGGCGCCGCGTCGGTGTGATAGATGAACAGCCGAGGCATGTAGAGCAGCCCGGCCATCCAGGAGATAACTGCGATGACATGCAACGCCTTGATCCACAGATAGAGATTATCCGGGTTCCAGTAAAACAGCGCCACGGCGAGCAGCACGAAAACGAGGATTGCGGTCAGCGCGCGGCTACGTGCCGTCCGTCCCGCCTTTTGATCCGTCTGCTTTTCGGCCGTCAAAACTTGAAACTCCGCACCCTGTCGACCAGCACAGCAACATTTTCAGGATCTGCCTGGGGCGTGATGCCATGGCCGAGGTTGAATATGAGGGGTCCGTCGCCAAGCCGCTCCAGGATCCGGTCTATCCCGTCTGTCAGCGCATCGCCGCCGGCCACCAGGCGCATCGGATCGAGGTTACCCTGGATAGGCCCGTCCCGCTGCAGTTCGGCAGCGAAGGAGAGGGGAACGGACCAGTCCAAGCCAATCGCATCGGCGCCGGTCTTGCGGCGATAATCCTTCAGCATGTAGCCCGCATTTTTGGCAAAAGCGATGATCCGCGCCTGAGGACGGCGCGCCTTTACCGAAGCGATAATCCGCGCCACGGGAGCCACGGCAAATGCCTCGAATTCCGCTTCCCCGAGGACGCCCGCCCAGGAATCGAAAATCTGCACCGCGTCGGCACCGGCATCGATTTGCGCCACGAGATAATCGGCAGAGAGCTCGGCGAGCATTGCCAGCAGGTG
Source organism: Rhizobium rhododendri (assembly GCF_007000325.2). Classification (GTDB taxonomy): domain Bacteria; phylum Pseudomonadota; class Alphaproteobacteria; order Rhizobiales; family Rhizobiaceae; genus Rhizobium; species Rhizobium rhododendri. The sequence goes on from NZ_CP117267.1 coordinate 3,228,580, forward strand.
TTCGAAAGCCTTGCGATGGCGATAGCCGAACAGTCGGGCCGGCGCCTGATCAGGTGTCCCGTGTCCGGCGATCATGTACGTCGCCACCGTCCACGGCGCCCCGCAGAAACCGAGCAGCGTCGTTTCGCCCGGCAGTTCGGCCCGCAGCCGCCGCACAGTTTCAAACACAGGCTTCAGGTGCTCGAGCACATCCTTCGGTTCAAGAGCCAGAATACCGGCCTCGTCGATGGGATTCATCTGTGGCCCGTGGCCTTCCGTAAACCTTACATTCCGGTGCAAGGCGTCAGGGATGACGAGGATATCCGAAAACAATATCGCAGCATCGAAGCCATAGCGCCTTATCGGCTGCAGCGTCACCTCAACGGCGTGATCCGGCGAGTAACAGAGGTCCAGAAAGCTCCCCGCCTGAGCCCTCGTTGCCTTGTATTCGGGAAGATATCGACCTGCTTGTCGCATCAGCCATATCGGAGGGGGTGTCAGCGTTTCTCCCGCCAACACTCTCATAATTGCCCTGCGTTCTGCCGTCAAATGCCTCTTCCCTCTAAAAATTATAAAGCTCTTCTTAAGGTTTCTATTTCTAAGAGTCGGTGACTATCAAGGATTATCACTTATCCACGCGAAGTCCCCGTGACTGCCATATCCCGGAATAGTCGGGACGAAAATTGCGGCATCTTGACGAGATATGGGGACAGAATGAATTTCATCAATCATCCCTGGCATTTAGCGTGACCGTAGATTTGCGTATCCTGTGGACAAGGTTAGGATGACAATCGGTCGAAGCTTCTTTATCCCCAGTCTTCAAAGCTTCTGTTTTCAGCAAGCCGCAAAATCGCAATTGTGGACAACTTGGCAGTTATCCCAGCCCCTCCGCCATGAGGCTGCCCAATTATATTTTCCTCCCCGGTTATCAACAGACGACGGAAAACAACGTGGAGAACAGAATAAATTTCTTTCATCTGCACCTGATATCTGACTCAACCGGAGAGACTCTCATTTCCGCCGGAAGGGCGGCGTCGGTCCAATTCCAGGCGAGCCAACCAATCGAGCATGTCTACCCGCTGATCCGCAATCGCCGGCAGCTGCTGCCGGTGCTCGAGGCGATCGATGCTTCTCCGGGTATCGTGCTCTATACCATTGTCGATCACGAACTTGCCGATCTCATCGACGAGCGCTGCAAGGCGATGGGTGTCCCGTGCGTCGCTGTGCTCGAACCGGTACTCAACGTCTTCCAGACCTATCTCGGCGCCGTTTCCCGACGCAGGGTGGGCGCCCAGCATGTGATGAATGCGGATTACTTTGCCCGCATCGAAGCTTTGAATTTCACCATGGATCATGATGACGGCCAGATGCCGGATGATTATAATGATGCCGACGTCGTCATTGTCGGCATCAGTCGAACGTCGAAAACTCCGACCAGCATCTATCTCGCCAATCGCGGCATCAAGACCGCGAATATTCCGATCGTCTACGGCGTACCGCTGCCGCCGAGCCTGGCTGCCGCAACCAAGCCTCTCATCGTCGGCTTGATCGCCACCACCGACCGCATTTCGCAGGTTCGCGAAAATCGCATCCTCGGCACTACGCCCGGCTTCGATCGCGGTCATTATACCGATCGCGCGACGATCTCCGAGGAATTGAAATACGCCCGTGCGCTTTGCGCCAGGCACGGCTGGCCCGTCATTGACGTGACCCGGCGCTCGATCGAAGAAACGGCTGCCGCCATCGTTGCCCTCAAACCGAAGCTGCGCTAAGCGCAAGTCTGCCGAATAGCGCAGGGACACTCCATGACATCGCCACTCATCCTCGCGTCCTCCAGCCCCTTTCGTCGCATGCTAATGGAAAATGCCGGCCTGCGGTTCGAATCCATCGCTGCCAGCATCGACGAACGTGCCCTTGAGGCACCGCTTGAAAAAGCCGGCGCCGGCCCGGATGCCATTGCGCTGGTTCTCGCCAAGGCCAAGGCTGTCGCTGTCAGCGAAAGCCACCATGGTTCGCTGGTCATCGGTTCGGACCAGACGATGTCACTCGGCTCTCGCGTGTTTCACAAGCCGAAGGATAGCGCCGAGGCAGAGACCCATTTGCTGGCCCTCTCAGGAAAAACCCACCGGTTGAACAGTGCCGTCGCGATCGCAAGGGATGGCGACATCCTCTGGGAGCACCTGTCCCATGCCGAATTGACAATGCGGACGCTCACACCCGCTTTTATCCATCGGCATATCGGCAGGGTCGGCGACAAGGCGCTCGGCAGCGTCGGGGCCTATCAGCTGGAAGGCGAGGGGATACAGTTGTTCTCGCGGATAGACGGCGACTACTTTACGATCCTCGGCCTTCCCATGCTGCCGCTGCTCGCCGAATTGCGGGCCCTGGAGGCGATCGATGGATGATTCACGTGAAACAATCGGCCGGCGTGCGTTCGTCACAGGCTATCCTGTCAGCCATTCCCGCTCGCCGCTCATCCATGGACACTGGCTTAAAACACTGGACATCGCCGGCAGCTATCAGGCGCACGCCGTGTCCCCGGCAGATTTCCCCGGCTTCATCGCATTGCTGAAGGACGGCACCGCCGACTTCATCGGTGGCAATGTTACGATCCCGCACAAGGAACAGGCATTCGCGCTGGCCGATCGGCCGGACGAATTGGCGCAAGAGCTCGGAGCCGCCAACACGTTGTGGCTGGAGAACGGCCAGCTCATGGCAACCAATACCGATGGCCACGGCTTTGTCGCCAATCTCGATGCCCGCCACCCCGGGTGGGACAAGGTGGAAACCGCCGTCGTCCTCGGCGCCGGTGGCGCAAGCCGCGCCATCATCCAGGCGGTCCGCAACCGTGGCATCGGTACGATCCATGTGGTCAACCGCACCCTGGATCGCGCCCGCGAACTTGCCGACAGGTTCGGTCCCAGCGTCCATGCCCATCCGGAAAAGGCTTTGCGCGAGGTCATGCAGTCGGCGGGCTTGTTCATCAATACCACCTCTCTTGGCATGGATGGAGGAGGCCCGGTGCCAGCAATCGATTTCACGACGATGGCGAGGGACGCCGTTGCCACAGATATCGTCTACGTGCCGCTGAAGACGGAAACGCTTGTCCAAGCCGAACGGCAGGGTATCGCCGCGGTCGACGGTCTCGGCATGCTGCTACACCAAGCGGTGCCGGGATTTGAAAAGTGGTTTGGCCAGCGCCCAGAGGTTGATGACCCCCTGCGGCAGTTGGTTATCGCAGACATGGAAGCGCACAAATGATCCGGCTTGGCCTGACGGGCTCTATCGGCATGGGCAAGACGACAACGGCCAGGCTGTTTGCCGATGCCGGCATTCCGGTCAACGATGCCGACAAGGCGGTGCACGAACTGTACGCGGGCGAGGCGGCACCTTTGATCGAGGCGGCTTTTCCGGGAACCGTTGCAGCCGGTATCGTTGACCGGCAGCTGTTGTCTAGGCAGCTGGCGGCAAACCCGGCTGGCTTCAAGACACTCGAAGCCATAGTCCATCCGCTGGTGCGCCGCGGCGAACTGGCATTCCTGGGTGAGCAGGCCCTGGCCGGCGCCGATATCGTTGTGCTCGACATTCCCCTGTTGTTCGAAACGGCAAGCACAGATCGCGTCGATCGCATCGTCGTCGTTACTTGTGATCCACAGCTTCAGCGCCAAAGGGTTCTTGCGCGACCGGGCATGACGGAGGAGAAGTTCAATATGATTCTCTCTCGGCAGATGCCGGACGCCGACAAGCGGGCGAGGGCGGATTTCTTGATCGATACCGGAAACGGTATCGAGGCGGCCCGCAGCCAGGTCGCGGCGATCATTGCCGCCTTGAGGGCGGGCACGACGGACAGGGATTTGTGACATGCGCGAAATCATCTTCGATACGGAAACGACAGGCCTCGACAGCCGCATCGACCGCATCATCGAAATCGGTGGCGTCGAACTGTTCAACCATTTTCCGACGGGACGCACCTTTCACATGTACGTCAATCCGACCGGCCAGAAAGTCCATCCGGACGCGCTGGCGGTGCACGGCATTACCGACGAGTTCCTCGCCGACAAGCCACCCTTTGCCGAGGTCGCCGGACCGATGCTGGAATTCTTCGGCGACGCCAAGTGGATCGCCCATAACGCCAATTTTGACATGGGCTTCATCAATGCGGAGCTGGCGCGTCTCGGCATGCCGTCGATCCTGCCGGAGATGGTGATCGACACCCTGTCTCTCGCCCGTCGCAAAAACCCGATGGGTCCGAATTCTCTCGATGCCCTCTGCCGCCGCTATGGCATCGACAATACCCACCGCACCAAGCACGGTGCGCTGCTCGACTCGGAATTGCTGGCAGAAGTCTATATCGAGATGATCGGCGGCCGCCAGACAGCCTTGGGTCTAAGCTCCGATAAAGGCGGTCAGAGCGGTTCAGATCGCCGGATGGATAATGACGACGTGGTTGTCGCGGTGCTTGCGAGACCATCTCCGCTGCCGGACAGGGTAAGCGATCTGGAGCGCGAAGCACATCGGGCGCTGCTCACCAAGCTCGGAGAAAAGAGCATCTGGCTGAAATATGGTTCTGCCTGATAGATAAAAAAATGCCCGGACAAGCCGGGCACATGTCTCATGATATCGATCGAGGATCAGTTCGGAACGGAGCTGACCTGCGCACGCGTCTGTTCTTCGGCAACGCGCTGGGTGAACATCGTCGCGAAATCGATCGGGTCGATGATAAGCGGCGGGAAGCCGCCGTTGCGGGTGACGTCGGCAATGATCTGGCGCGCGAACGGGAACAGCAGGCGTGGGCATTCGATGAACAGCAGTGGCAGCATATGCTCCTGCGGAAAGCCAACGACCCGGAAAACGCCGCCATAAACCAGCTCGGTGTGGAATACGGTCTTGCCATCATCCTTGGCATCGGCATTCAGCGTCAGCACGACGTCGAAATCGGTGTCAGAGAGCGGGTTGGCATTGACGTTGACGTTGATATTGATTTCCGGCGGCTTGTCGCGGGACTGCAGCGAGCGCGGCGCACCGGGATTTTCGAAGGACAAATCCTTCGTGTACTGGGCAAGAACGGATAGGCTGGGGGCGGTCTCGCCGTTGATTTCGTCGGCCATGGCACTTCCTCGCGGCTCAAAATGGTGTCGCCATCTAACATTTCATGCCGGGGCTTACAACCCTTCGGCCGCCGGGCCAAAACCGCGGGGCTCAGTCCTTCAGGCGCTTGTGATCGGACCACGGAGAGCCTGGATTCGGGCCGCGACGAAAATCATCTGCGTCGAGATCGACCACGGGCCCCGAGCTGTTCGGCTTTTCCGGCGCGCCGCGCGAGCGATTGAACGCCGGCGAAGACCCCAGGATGACGATGCGGCGGCTGAGAAACTTCCAAGCGAGATCGCGCACGCCAGGAATGAAGAGAAGCAGGCCAAGGATGTCTGTGAAGAAGCCGGGTACCAGCAGCAGGAACGCAGCCACCACCACCATCGCACCATGCACGAGATCGCGGGCAGGCGCTGCACCGTCGCGGCTTGCCATCGAGAGCCGCCGCAGGATGCTCAATCCCTGGGATCGCAGCAGAAACGCGCCGACGACGACACTGAGGACGACGAGGCCGAGCGTTGCCCAGATACCGATCGCCTTGCCGACCACGACGAAGCCGGCGATCTCCACCAGGGGGAGCAGCAGGACGAAGGCAGGTAGAAGCGAAAGGCGCATGGTCTCTTCCTCGAATGAGTAACTTGGCTGCCGTTCAGCATAGCAGATCACAAAGATGAGGACCTGCTATTTGAATGATGGCATTATGCTGACTATATGGGTGTTGAAACTTCGAATGTGAACAGTGGTGCCGGAGCGATATGGGTTCGAATGACTTTGTGACGATTTTCTTTCTGGTCGCAGCGGTGCTGATCTTCCTTCAGTTGCGCAGCGTGCTTGGTCGCCGCACGGGCACCGAGAAGCCACCACGTGATCTGTACACTCCGCGCGATGCTGTCAAAGGTCCCGATGCGCCGGATACCGGCAAAGTCGTTACTCTGCCGCGTCGCGACGCCGTCGATGACGAAAATCGCTTTGCAGCCGTCGATGCCTTCGCCAAGCCTGAAACGCCGCTGAACGCGCAGTTGCGCGAAGTGGTGAAGATCGACCCGTCCTTCGATCCGAAGGAGTTCGTCAAGGGCGCCCGCATGGCCTACGAGATGATCGTCATGGCTTTTGCCGATGGCGACCGGAAGGCGCTGAAGGGTCTGCTGTCAAACGAGGTTTACGAGGGCTTCGACGCAGCGATCGCCGATCGCGAAGCACGCGGCGAGAGGGTCAAGTCCAGCTTCGTCGGCATCGACCGGAGCGATATCATGAGTGCCGAGATCAAGGAGACCGATGCATTGGTCACCATTCGCATCGTCAGCCAGATGATATCGGCGACATACGACAAGGCCGACGTGCTGGTGGATGGCGATGCGGAGCAGGTATCTGAAGTCAGCGACCTCTGGACATTCGCCCGCGACACGCGCTCACGCGATCCGAACTGGAAACTTGTGGCGACCGAATCCGAGCAATGAGTGCCCGATCCAACGATTTTTTGCTGGAGCCGACAACCTTTGACGATCTGAAGGGCTGGGGGGATGACGATCCCTCCGGCCTTTTCGATGCAATGCGGGCCTGTTATCGGCACGTCACTGAGACAAAGTCCTACCGAGCCGGGTCGCTCGGGCTGACGACGGCGGACCTGCTGCCGCTGCTGGAAGCGGCAAAGGACATCGAGCCAGCCGATGCCGGAGAGGCCCGGGCTTTTTTCGAAGCCAATTGCCAGCCGTTTTTCATACGGCGGAGCGAAGACCGCAGCGGGTTCGTCACCGCATTCTTCGAGCCAGAAATAGAAGTGTCCGCAACACCCGATGCGGTCTATCGCTATCCCTTCTACCGTCGCCCGACCGATTTGGTCGATCTCGATGACAGCAACCGCCCGGCCGGACTGGATCCATCCTACATGTTCGCACGTCTGAGGGATGGCGAGATCGATGCCTATCCGGACCGCGGCGAGATCACCTCTGGCTACCTTGCCGGCAAGGGTCTGGAAATCGCCTGGGCCAGATCCAGCGTCGATGTGTTTTTCGTGCATGTTCAGGGCGCCGCGCGGCTGCGATATCCGGATGGGACGCTCCGTCGTATCACATATGCCGCCAAGGCCGGCCATCCGTTCTCGGCTGTCGGTCGGCTGCTGATCGACCGTGGCGAACTGGACCGCTCGACGATCTCGATGCAGACGATCCGGGACTGGCTCTACGCCCATCCGGAAGAAGTCGACGAGGTTCTCTCACACAATCGCTCCTACATTTTCTTCCGCGAGGCCGATGTTGCAGATCTGCAGGCCGGGCCAATCGCAGCGGCCAAGGTGCCGCTGGTGGCGGGCCGGGCGCTCGCCGTCGACAGGCTGATCCATACCTTCGGCTTCCCCTTCTTCATCCGCTCGGAAAGCCTCACCCACCTGGACAACGGCGGACCGTTCCAGCGGCTGATGCTGGCGCTCGACACCGGTTCGGCAATTGTCGGCCCCGCACGTGGCGACATCTTCACCGGCTCGGGCTATGAAGCCGGAGAACTGGCGGGCACCGTCCGTCATGACGCCGATTTCTACATTCTCGTGCCCAGGGCGGCTGCCGCGAGGTTCAGCTGATGGCGAAGGACCGCAAGCTCAGCCCGGAGGAGCGCATTCTCTGGAGCAAGGTCGCCAAGAGTACCCGGCCGCTGCCGCAGCATATGGCCGAGATGCAGGCGCTCGATATCTTTCTGACCGAGCAGCAGGCCGCCGAAGCGCAGCGCGATGTATCATCACCTCCGCCTCCGAAGATGCCGATTTCGCAACAACCCCTGCCGATGCCGCAAAAGCCGCAGCCTTCCGCCAGCAAGCACCATCCGCTCGAGCGGCCGGTGAAGCGCAAGATCGCCAAGGGTCGGCTTCCGCTGGAAGCAAGGATCGACCTGCACGGCCTCTACCAGGACGAGGCGCATGATCTGCTGCTCGATTTCCTGGTTCGGGCCCATATGCGCGGTCTGCGCCATGTGCTGGTCATAACAGGCAAGGGAAGCTCGATGGGCAGCGAAGGCGCTCTGAAGCGGGCAGCACCTTTGTGGTTCTCCAAGCCCGACTTCCGCTATCTCATCTCGTCCTATGAAACGGCGGCCCAGCATCATGGCGGCGAAGGCGCCCTCTATATCCGCCTGGCAAGGCGTCCGGGAGATGCGCCATGACGCCATTCGGCGAAGCGGTGCGCAAGCTCCGCGAACGCAAGGGCGTGACGCAGAAGGAAATGGCGGCCGCGCTCGACGTGACGCCCGCCTACCTCTCGGCGCTGGAACACGGCAAACGGGGTCTCCCGACCTTCGTCATGCTGCAAAGGATTGCCGGCTATTTCAATATCATCTGGGACGAGGCCGAGGAGCTGTTCATGCTGGCGCGCGGTTCCGACCCGCGGGTCGTGATCGACACGGCGGGGATGGCGCCGCAATATACGGCGCTCGCCAATCGCCTTGCCGGACAATTTCGCTTTCTCGACCAGGATGCTGTAGAAGCACTGGAGGCCATCCTCGAAAAGGCTCGGAAAACTGGCTGAAATCAGCCTTAATCCCCTGCTTTATAGGTCTTTTCGGGGTCATGTATTTGGCATTGACTATGAAATACCCCTATAGTCCGGGGAGGAAAAACGATGATTCGCAAGGATCGTCGCGCCCTGCGATAACACGAAAGACTTCAAGCCATGACCGATATTCCCGCGACCGAAAATGCCGCCAATCCTGAATATGGCGCTGACTCCATCAAGGTCCTGAAAGGCCTCGATGCCGTGCGCAAGCGGCCCGGCATGTATATCGGCGACACGGATGATGGCTCCGGCCTGCATCACATGGTCTACGAAGTCGTCGATAACGCCATCGACGAAGCGCTCGGTGGCCACGCCGACCTGGTAACCGTGACGCTCAACCCCGACGGCTCGGTGACGGTGACCGACAATGGTCGTGGTATTCCGACGGATATCCACACGGGCGAGGGAATATCCGCTGCCGAAGTGATCATGACCCAGCTGCACGCCGGCGGCAAATTCGACCAGAACTCCTACAAGGTGTCCGGCGGTCTGCATGGCGTCGGCGTCTCCGTCGTCAACGCGCTGTCGGTCTGGCTCAAGTTGCGCATCAAGCGCCAGGGCAAGATCCACGAGATCAGCTTCACCCACGGCGTCGCCGACGCACCGCTGGTGACGCTCGGAGACAGCGGCGGCGAAACGGGCACGGAAGTCACCTTCCAGCCCAGCACCGAAACCTTCACGATGATCGAGTTCGACTTCGCAACGCTGGAGCACCGGTTGCGCGAACTCGCCTTCCTCAATTCCGGCGTCCGCATCCTTCTCACCGACAAGCGTCATTCCGACGTCAAACAGGTGGAAATGCTTTATGACGGCGGCCTCGAAGCCTTCGTCGTCTATCTCGATCGCGCCAAGAAGCCGCTGGTCGACAAGCCCGTTGCCATCCGTGGCGAAAAGGACGGCATCGTCGTCGAAGTGGCGATGTGGTGGAACGACAGCTACCACGAGAACGTACTCTGCTTCACCAACAACATCCCGCAGCGCGACGGCGGCACCCATATGGCCGGTTTCCGTGGCGCCCTGACCCGTCAGATCACCTCCTACGGCGAGACCTCGGGCATCAGCAAGCGCGAGAAGGTGACGCTGACGGCAGACGACTGCCGCGAAGGCCTGACGGCCGTGCTGTCGGTGAAAGTGCCGGATCCGAAATTCTCTTCGCAGACCAAGGACAAGCTGGTTTCCTCGGAAGTTCGCCCGGTCGTCGAAAGTCTTGTCAACGAGGCGCTCGGCACTTGGCTCGAAGAACATCCGACCGAGGCCAAGATCCTGATCGGCAAGGTCGCGGAAGCCGCCATGGCCCGCGAAGCCGCCAAGAAGGCCCGCGAACTCACGCGCCGCAAGGGCGCCCTCGACATCGCCTCGCTGCCGGGCAAGCTCGCCGACTGCTCCGAGCGTGACCCTACCAAGTCCGAAGTCTTCCTCGTCGAAGGGGATTCCGCCGGCGGCTCAGCCAAGCAGGGCCGCTCGCGCGAAAACCAGGCAATCCTGCCGCTGCGAGGCAAGATCCTCAATGTCGAGCGTGCGCGCTTCGACAAGATGCTCGGCAGCCAGGAAATCGGTACGCTGATCATCGCGCTCGGCACCGGCATCGGCAAGGATGAGTTCAACGCCGACAAGCTGCGCTACCACAAGATCATCATCATGACGGACGCCGACGTGGACGGCGCCCATATTCGCACGCTGCTGCTGACCTTCTTCTTCCGCCAGATGCCGGAGCTGATCGAGCGCGGCCACATCTACATCGCCCAGCCGCCGCTCTACAAAGTGTCGCGCGGCAAATCGATCCAGTATCTGAAGGACGAGAAGGCGCTGGAAGAGTATCTGATCGGCCAGGGCCTCGACGACGCCAGCCTGCGGCTCGGCAGCGGCGAAGTCCGCTCCGGCCAGGATCTGCGCGAAGTCATTCAGGACGCGCTGCGTCTGAGGGCACTGCTCGAAAATCTGCATTCCCGCTATAACCGCGCCGTCGTAGAGCAGGCGGCGATTGCCGGCGCGCTCAATGCCGACGTGGTCAGCGATCCCGCCCGGGCCGCGACGATCGTTGCCGAAGTTGCCCGTCGTCTGGACATTATTGCCGAAGAAACGGAACGTGGCTGGATCGGCGACATGACCGACGAGGGCGGCTTGCGTCTGGAACGCACCGTGCGCGGGGTCAAGGAAGTCATCACCCTCGACATGGCGCTGATCGGCTCGTCCGATGCCCGCCATATCGACCAACTCGGCCCGCGCCTCAAGGAAATCTACGACGTGCCGCCGAAACTGGTGCGGAGAGACGGCGAAACGGAAATCTCCGGGGCCCGTGCGCTGCTGGAAGCCGTCTTTGCCAGCGGTCGTAAGGGTCTGTCGATGCAACGCTACAAGGGCCTCGGCGAAATGAATGCCGAGCAGCTCTGGGAAACGACGCTCGATCCGAACGTGCGCTCGCTGCTGCAGGTTCGCGTCAACGACGCCGTCGATGCCGACAGCCTGTTTGCCCGGCTTATGGGCGATGAAGTCGAGCCGCGCCGCGAGTTCATCCAGGACAATGCGCTCAACGTCGCCAACCTCGACATCTAATCTATCAGCGACCAGACATGGAAAAGCCCGCGCCGCAAATCTGCAGCGCGGGCTTCGTTGTGTCGGAATCAGGGATTACTTGGCGATGAACTTGCCGTTGAAGGCGACCTCGGCCAATGGCTTGCGCGGGCTCGGGACTTCGCGTTCGCGCAGGCCTTCCGGCAGCTGGTTCTTGTCGCCGATCTTGCCGATGGCGACGGCGCATTCGACGCGGAAGCCGTCCGGAATGCCGAGTACGCCCGGCACCTTGTCGAAGTGAACGCCGGTCATGCCGTGCGCTTCATAGCCGGAGAGATGGGCCTGCAGGGCAATGTAGCCCGATGCGGTGCCGGCGTCGAAGGAGTGGCTGTAGATCGGCTTCTGGTCGTCGGCACCGAGTTCGCCGGAATGCGTGCGGGAAACGATGAACAACAGCGCGGATGCAGACTTAACCCAGCTCTGGTTGAAGTCGATCAGCAGGCTGAGGAACGTGTCCCACTGCTCGGAGCCGCGCAGCGCGTAGACGAAACGCCAGGGCTGGTGGTTGTAGGAGGAGGCTGCCCAGTGGCCGGCTTCGAGGATCGTCAGCAGATCTGCTTCCGGCATGGTCTCGTTGTTGAATGCACGGGGCGACCAGCGATCCAGGAAAAGGGCGTCGATCGGATGGTTGGATTCGCGGCTGTTGCTGCTTGTCATGGTTTTTCTCTCTGAAACGGTCTGCGCTGGGAGCAGCGCTTGTGTTTGGATGGAGTGCCCGACGATGTATAGCGTGCCGCCCGCCATAGTCCAGATCGCCGGCGCTTCTGGCGATGGCGCAAGGGTGACGGTCTGTTTCAACAATGTGTGATGTGGCCTTCGCAGGGGCCGGGTAGAACAGTAATTCCCGCGCGCGAAGGAGAAGAACATGCTGGTCGACGGAAAGTGGACGGAAGATTGGCAGCCGGTGCAGGCAAAGGACGAAAAGGGTGGCTTTGTCCGCCAGACGTCCAGCTTTCGAAACTGGGTGACGCCGGATGGCAGCGCCGGCCCGACCGGTACCGGTGGGTTTGCTGCCGAACCGGGCCGCTATCACCTTTATGTTGCGCTGATCTGCCCTTGGGCATCGCGGACGCTGATTGGCCGGGCGATGAAGGGCCTGGAAGCTGCTATCGATATCTCCATCGTCGAACCTGCCCTCACAAAGCAGGGCTGGCAATTCGGCGACTATCCCGGCGCGACCGAGGACAGCGTCAACGGTGCCCGCTATATCCACGAACTCTATACGATGGCTGATCCGCATTTTACCGGAAGGGCGACAGTTCCCGTCCTCTGGGATACCCGGACGAACACCATCGTCAACAATGAATCGTCCGACATCCTGAGGATGATGAATGACGGCTTTGGCGATCTGGCAACCCTCTCGACCGATCTCTATCCGAATGACCGGCGCGAAGAGATCGACGCCTTCAACGCGCGGATCTACCCGTCGCTCAACAACGGCGTCTATCGGACCGGCTTTGCGACGACGCAGCTCGCCTACGAGGAAGGTTTCCGGGATGTCTTCGACTGTCTGGATTGGGCCGAACTCCAGTTCGAAGGCAAGCGCTTCCTCTTTGCCGATCACCCGACTGAAGCAGATATCCGTCTGTTCGTGACGCTGGTGCGCTTCGATGTCGCCTATCACGGCATTTTCAAATGCAATCTCAGGCGTCTCTCCGATTACTCAAATCTCAGCGCTTTCTGCCGGAGCATGCTCGATTGGCCTGGCATCGCGGAGACGGTAAGTTTCGACCACATCAAGCGCGGATATTACTCGATAGAGACGCTCAATCCATCCGGCATCGTTCCGGTTGGCCCCGCGCTCGAAGAGCTGTTCTGATCGCCAAGCCATCGGATATTACACTCAGGCAAGTGGTATATCCTTTCCCATCGCGTCGCTTTGCCGGTTGCCTTCACGGGCTGTCGGCGTAAAGTTTGGCACGCAATCCACGGGTGACACAGGTGAATGTTTCGTTCATATATGGCGAAACACACTTCTGAAGACATGGCAGGAAGGAAAATACGATGAAACTGATGCGAGTCGGCGAGCCCGGCAAGGAAAAGCCGGCCCTCCTGGACAAGGAAGGCAAGATCCGCGATCTGTCGGCGCATGTTGCCGATATCGGCGGAGAGGCGATCCATCCGGATAGCCTGGCAAAGCTTGCCCAGATCGATCCCGACACCTTACCGGAACTGGCGGCAGGCCGTATCGGCGCTTGCGTCGCGGGTACGGGCAAGTTCATCTGTATCGGCCTCAATTTTTCGGACCACGCCGCAGAGACCGGCGCTACTGTGCCGCCTGAACCGATCATATTCATGAAGGCCACTTCCGCCATCGCTGGTCCGAATGACACGGTTCTCATTCCGCGCGGCTCTGAAAAAACCGACTGGGAAGTCGAACTCGGCGTCGTCATCGGCAAGACGGCTAAGTATGTCAGCGAAGCCGACGCACTCGATTATGTCGCCGGCTACTGCGTTTCGCATGACGTCTCCGAGCGCGCTTTCCAGACGGAGCGCTCCGGCCAGTGGACTAAGGGAAAGTCCTGCGACACATTCGGCCCGATCGGCCCCTGGCTGGTCACGAAGGATGAAGTTGCGGATCCGCAGAATCTCGGCATGTGGCTGAAGGTCAACGGCAAAACCATGCAGGATGGATCCACCAAGACGATGGTCTACGGCGTCGCGCACCTGGTTTCCTACCTCAGCCAGTTCATGTCGCTGCAGCCGGGCGACGTCATCTCGACCGGTACGCCCCCGGGCGTCGGAATGGGCATGAAGCCGCCCACTTACCTGAAGGCCGGCGACGTGGTCGAACTCGGCATCGAAGGTCTCGGGGACCAACGCCAGACGTTCGCCGCCGACGCTTAAGTTCAACGACCACAAACGACACCATGCCGGAGATCAATTCTCCGGCATTTTAATTTATAGGCCCTCCACTGTGTCTAACTTTGGCAGAATGTGATAGGGACCTCGGTAATACTGCCGCTGATCCGCACGAAGGACCAGCCATTCTTTCGGCCGCAGTCGAAAAGGTAATGTCGGTCATGTACTATCATCTCTACGAACTGAACCATGCGGTCATGGCGCCATTCCGGGCTGCTGCTGGCATGATGCGCCAGGCTTACGATAATCCGCTCAATCCCATGGCCGAAACCGCGTTCGGCAGGACGATATCTGCCAGTCTCGAGGTCTTCGAGCGCAGCACGCGGCGTTACGGAAAGCCCGAGTTCGGGCTGGTGCAGACAGTCATCGACGACAAGCCCGTGGTCGTCACCGAGGCTGTCGTCTGGCAGAAGCCGTTCTGTCGTTTGCTCCATTTCGAAAGGGACCTGCCAGTCCCCCGTCCGTCCGATCCGCGGATCCTGATCGTGGCGCCGATGTCCGGCCATTACGCGACGTTGCTGCGCGGTACGGTGGAGGCGCTGTTGCCCGGCGCCGATGTCTATATCACCGACTGGACCGATGCCCGGATGATACCCGTCGAAGAGGGCGACTTCGATCTCGACGACTACATCGACTATATCGTCGCCATGCTGCATCACCTCGGGCAGGATACCCATGTGGTGGCCGTCTGTCAGCCATCCGTGCCGGTGCTCGCTGCAGCCGCCCTTATGGAAGAGGCTGGCGATCCGCTGTCGCCCGCGTCCATGACGCTGATGGGCGGCCCGATCGATACGCGCATCAATCCGACCGGTGTCAACAAGCTCGCCATGGACAAGCCCATCGAGTGGTTTGCCGATAATGTGGTGATGAACGTTCCGTGGCCGCTGCCGGGTTTTGGGCGGTCGGTGTATCCGGGCTTCCTGCAGCTTTCTGGCTTCATGTCGATGAACCTCGACCGGCACGTCATTGCCCAGAAGGATTTCTTCATGCACCTCGTCAAGAACGACGGGGAGCCCGAAAAGCATCGCGAGTTTTATGACGAGTATCTGGCGGTCATGGACTTGACCTCGCAGTTCTACCTGCAGACGGTCGAGCAGGTGTTCATGAAACACGCCTTGCCGAAGGGCGAGTTGCACCATCGTGGTCACCGCGTCGATCCATCTGCGATCCGCAAGGTGGCGCTCCTGACGGTGGAAGGCGAAAACGACGATATCTCCGGCGTCGGCCAGACCAAGGCGGCGCAGACGATCTGCAGCAACATCCCCGACGCAATGCGGATGCATTATTTGCAGCCAGATGTCGGTCACTACGGTGTCTTCAATGGCTCTCGCTTCCGCCGCGAAATAGCGCCGCGCATCCTGGCTTTTGCCAGGGCCCACTCGAGAACTGCCGATGTCCCGAAGCGGAAGGCCAAGGGCTCAAGAACGGCCTAGGCGCGAAAAACGGGATTTTCGATCCGGAATGAAGAGTATTTGCGATTTTAAAGCACTTCCTTATTGAAGCCGGAGCCCGTTATTCCCACATCGATTTGAGCGGCTCCGGCATTCAGCCGGCCGCCTTACGAGGTATCTCACGATGAATCAGTCAGCATTGATTCGGCCGGAGTGGACCCCGGCGACCATCGCGCTCATGGTTCTGGGCTTCGTGGTTTTCTGGCCGCTTGGTCTTGCTATGCTCGCATACATCCTCTTCGGCGATCGCCTGAGAGGCTTCAAACGGGACGTCAACCAGGCAGCCGATGGCATGTTCAGCGGTTTCCGCCGCAACGGCCGTCGTTACCGTCAGCAGTTCAACAGCGAGAACGTCGCTTTTGACGACTGGCGCCAGGCAGAACTCGACCGCCTGGATCAGGAGCGCCGCAGGCTCGACGAGACCCGCGCCGACTTCGACAACTACGTGCGGGAATTGCGCCGCGCCAAGGACCAGGAAGAGTTCGACCGTTTCATGCGTGACCGCACAGCGGCGCGACGCACGGATCAGGGCTCCGGGCAGGAGTTCAGAACCTCCTGACGCATTCGACAGCCGGCATCGCGAGATGCCGGTTTTTCTTTGCAAGACACTGCAGCGAATCATATAAACCGGATCGATGTTTCCGCTTCTTTCAAAAGTCCGCAAGACTGCCCGGACGCCGCCTGTTCCGGAGGTGAGGACGCTCGATCTCGCCGGACGTCAGATGCCGCTGACGATCCGCAAGCACGAGCGCGCCACCCGTATTACCCTGCGCATAGAACCCGGCGGCCGGGCCCTGAAGATGACCGTGCCGCACGGCGTGCCGTCGCGAGAGATCAATGCCTTTCTCGACCGCCACCAGGGCTGGCTCATCACCAAGTTGTCGAAGTTCGAGCCTGATGCGAAGCTGCGCGATGGCAGCGAGATCCTGATCCGTGGAGTGCCCCACCAGGTTGAGCATTCAGGCAGCCTGCGTGGCATCACCGAAATCCTCGAACTGGACGGCGAGCGCATCCTGCGTGTCAGCGGAATGCCGGAGCATGCCGGGCGGCGCATTGCAGCCTTCCTGAAGAAGGAAGCGCGCGCCGATCTGGAGCGCCTGGTGAAACTGCACGCCAGCACCATCCGCGCGGAGGTTGCTTCGATCACCATGAAGGATACGCGCAGCCGCTGGGGCTCCTGTTCGTCGCAGGGCAATCTCAGCTTTTCTTGGCGGATACTGATGGCACCGCCCGAAGTTATCGACTATCTGGCTGCCCACGAGGTGGCGCACCTGAAGGAAATGAACCACGGCCCCCGCTTCTGGGCGCTGTGCAAAAAGCTTTGCCCACACATGGAAGAAGCAAAAGCCTGGCTGAAGCGGCATGGCACCCACCTTCATGCCATCGATTTCGGCTAGCGCGGCAGGCTCTGAAATCCAGCAACTGTCGCGAATGGGCTCGACTCTTTTGCCATTTCGTGTCACTTGCCTGCCATGAAACCCGATATCAAGATTTGCGGATTGAAGACGGCCGAGACGGTCGATCGCGCTGTCGCGCGCGGCGCCACACACATCGGTTTCATCTTCTTTGAAAAAAGCCCGCGCTACATCGATCCCGATCTTGCAGGCGTGCTTGCTGACCGCGTTCGTGGCAAGGCCCTCATCGTCGCCGTGGTGGTCGATCCGGACAATGACGATCTCGATGAGATTATGAACCTGGTTCGGCCCGACGTGCTGCAATTGCATGGCCATGAAAGTCCGGAGCGGGTTCTGACCATCAAGGCCCTCTACGACGTGCTTGTCATGAAGGCCTTTTCCGTGCGGGATGCCGAGGACCTCAGGCGTGTGGAGGCCTACATCGGCATCGCAGATCGCTTCCTGTTCGATGCCAAGGCATCCAAAGGTTCGGAACTGCCCGGCGGAAACGGCGTTGCTTTCGACTGGAGCCTGATGGCGTGGCTTGACGGCCGCGTCGACTACATGCTTTCGGGAGGCCTCAACAAAGACAACGTCGCCCTTGCGCTCGCCTCCACCAAGGCCTCGGGTATCGATATATCGTCCGGTGTGGAAAGTGCGCCGGGCGTCAAGGATCTGACCATGATCGACGAATTTTTCGACGCGGTTGCCTCGGCTCGCATGCCGGCAACAGCCTCAGGGAGTTGACAGTGAACGAGACGCCAAACGTAAATTCCTTCCGCGCCGGGCCAGACGAAGATGGCCGCTTCGGTATCTTCGGTGGACGATTCGTCGCAGAGACGCTGATGCCGCTGATCCTCGCCCTGCAGGCCGAGTGGGAAAATGCCAAGACCGATCCGACCTTCAAGGCCGAGCTCGATTATCTCAACACCCACTATATCGGTCGCCCAAGCCCGTTGTATTTCGCCGAGCGGCTCACAGCCGAGCTTGGCGGCGCGAAGATCTATTTCAAGCGCGACGAACTCAACCACACCGGATCGCACAAGATCAACAATTGCATCGGGCAGATCCTGCTCGCCAAGCGCATGGGCAAGACCCGCATCATCGCAGAAACCGGCGCCGGCCAGCATGGCGTGGCTTCGGCTACCGTTGCTGCTCGCTTCGGGTTGCCCTGCGTTGTCTACATGGGCGCAACCGATGTCGAGCGCCAGGCGCCGAACGTGTTCCGTATGAAGCTGCTCGGTGCCGAGGTCGTTCCCGTCACATCCGGCCACGGTACCCTGAAAGATGCCATGAACGAGGCGCTGCGCGACTGGGTCACCAACGTCGACGACACCTACTATATGATTGGAACTGCGGCCGGACCGCACCCCTATCCGGAAATGGTTCGCGATTTCCAGTCTGTGATGGGCCGCGAAGCCAAGGAACAGATGATGGCCGCAGAAGGCCGCCTGCCGGACATGCTGGTGGCAGCAGTCGGCGGTGGCTCCAATGCGATCGGCCTGTTCCATCCGTTCCTCGATGACAAGAGCGTCCAGATCGTCGGCGTCGAAGCCGGCGGCAAGGGCCTGGAGGGCGAGGAGCACTGTGCGTCGTTGACGGTCGGTTCCCCGGGCGTGCTGCATGGCAACCGCACCTACCTGCTGCAGGACAGGGACGGGCAAATAAAGGAAGGCCACTCGATCTCCGCCGGCCTTGACTATCCCGGCATCGGCCCGGAGCATTCATGGCTGAAGGATATGGGCCGCGTCGAATACGTGCCGATCATGGACACCGAGGCTCTGGCAGCCTTCCAGATGCTGACTCGCCTCGAAGGTATCATCCCGGCACTCGAGCCTGCCCATGCGCTGGCCGAAGTCATCAAGCGTGCGCCGAAGATGGATAAGGACCAGATCATCGTGATGAACCTCTGTGGCCGAGGCGACAAGGATATCTTCACCGTTGGCAAAATTCTCGGCGTGGAGCTCTGACATGACCGCACGGATGGACAAACGCTTCGCCGACCTGAAGACCGAGGGTCGCCCGGCGCTGGTTACCTATTTCATGGCTGGCGACCCAGATTACGAAACGTCGCTCGGCATCATGAGGGCGCTGCCGGAAGCAGGCTCCGACATCATCGAGCTCGGCATGCCTTTCTCGGACCCGATGGCCGATGGTCCGGCAATCCAGATGGCCGGTCAGCGGGCGCTGAAGGCAGGCCAGACGCTGAAGAAGACGCTGCAGCTTGCCGCCGATTTCCGTAAATCCGATGACGCTACGCCGATCGTACTGATGGGCTACTACAACCCGATCTATATTTACGGCGTCGAGAAATTTCTCGATGACGCGCTGGCATCCGGCATCGACGGCCTGATCGTCGTCGACCTACCGCCGGAAATGGATGACGAGCTCTGCATCCCGGCTATCCGCAAGGGCGTTAATTTCATCCGTCTGGCAACACCGACGACGGACGACAAGCGCCTGCCGATGGTGCTTCGCAATACTTCGGGCTTCGTCTACTACGTATCCATGAACGGCATCACCGGCTCGGCTATGGCCGATCCGTCACTTGTCTCGGCTGCCGTCCGCCGTATCAAGAGCCATACCGACCTGCCTGTTTGCGTCGGCTTCGGCGTCAAGACGGCCGAGCATGCGCGGGTCATCGGTGCGGCTGCCGATGGCGTCGTCGTCGGCACTGCGATCGTCAATCAGGTTGCGAATTCGCTGACCGCGGATGGCAAGGCGACTGCCGATACCGTGCAGGCGGTGGCAACCCTTGTTCGTGGTCTTTCAACCGGAACCCGCTCGGCGCGCCTTGTTGCCGCCGAATAGTTCCCCCACATTGGCCTTGGTCAATTCAGTCATTCAGGAGATCTCGATTTGAACTGGATCACGAATTACGTTCGCCCGCGGATCAATTCCATGCTGGGCCGTCGCGATGATATCGCCGAAAATCTCTGGATCAAATGCCCGGAAACCGGAGAAATGGTCTTCCACAAGGATCTGGAAGACAACAAGTGGGTCATTCCTGCTTCCGGCTTCCACATGAAGATGCCGGCAAAGGCCCGCCTGATCGATCTGTTCGACAATGGCGAGTACGAGGCCCTGGTGCAGCCGAAGGTCGCCCAGGATCCGCTGAAGTTCCGTGATTCGAAGAAATACAGCGACCGTCTGAAAGACAGCCGCGTCAAGACCGAGCAGGAAGACACGATTCTCGCCGGGGTCGGCAAGCTGCAGGGACTGAAGATCGTTGCCGTCGTGCACGAGTTCAACTTCATGGGCGGATCGCTCGGTCTCGCTGCCGGCGAGGCGATCGTCAAGGCATTCGAGCGCGCTATTGCCGAGAAATGCCCGCTGGTGATGTTCCCGGCTTCGGGTGGTGCCCGCATGCAGGAAGGCATCCTATCGCTGATGCAGCTGCCGCGCACGACGGTCGCAGTCGACCTCCTCAAGGAAGCAGGCCAGCCCTATATCGTCGTATTGACCAATCCGACGACCGGCGGCGTCACTGCCTCTTATGCGATGCTGGGAGACATTCACCTGGCCGAACCCGGTGCCGAAATCTGCTTCGCCGGCAAGCGCGTCATCGAACAGACGATCCGCGAAAAGCTGCCGGAAGGCTTTCAGACGTCGGAATATCTGCTCGAACACGGCATGGTCGACATGGTCATTAAGCGTCATGATATCCCGGATATGCTGGCACGACTGTTGAAGATCCTGACCAAGCAGCCGGCGACCGCCTCGCTTGAACCGAGCGAGATCGTGCTGCCGATGGCTGTCGGCGCCTGAGTCGACGAAGACCGAAAAGCGGAGGTGCGGAATGGGCTCCATAGATCACTCCACCAAGAGCCAGGCCGAACAGGTGATCGACGAGCTCCTGGGCCTGCACCCCAAGGGCTTCGACCTTTCGCTCGACCGCATCACGCGGCTGCTTGAGCTTCTCGGCAACCCGCAGACCAAACTGCCGCCGGTGATCCATGTCGCCGGCACCAACGGCAAGGGCTCCGTTACAGCGTTCTGCCGGGCGCTGCTCGAAGCGGGCGGCAAAAGCGTTCATGTCCATACGTCACCGCATCTGGTAAACTGGCATGAACGCTATCGCATCGGCGTCAAGGGCGGTCGAGGACAGCTCGTCGACGACGCCGTCTTTGCCGATGCACTGCGCCGCGTCGCTGATGCCAATGCCGGCCAGAAGATCACCGTCTTTGAAATCCTGACCGCAGTCACCTTCCTGCTGTTCTCGGAACAGCCCGCCGATGCGGCGATCATCGAGGTCGGTCTCGGAGGCCGCTTCGATGCGACCAACGTTATCTCCGACCCCGCCGTGTCCGTCATCATGCCGATCTCGCTGGATCATCAGCCTTATCTCGGCGACCGCGTCGAGTTGATTGCCGCTGAGAAGGCGGGGATCATGAAGCGCGGGCTTCCGGTCGTCATCGGCCACCAGCAATATGATGCTGCGCTAGAGGTCTTGACGACGACGGCCGAGAGGCTGCATTGCCCGACGGCAGTATTCGGCCAGGACTTTTCGGCCCATGAGGAATACGGACGGCTGGTCTACCAGGACGAGTTCGGCCTTGCCGATTTATCGCTGCCACGTCTGCCGGGACGCCACCAGCACGCTAACGCTGCTGCCGCCATCCGTGCCGTCAAGGCCGCCGGCTTCATCGTCACTGACGCCATGATGGAAAAGGCGATGACTACGGTCGAATGGCCCGGCCGACTGCAGCGCCTGACTGAAGGCAAGCTCTTCACTCGCGCGCCGAAGGGTGCCGAAATCTGGGTGGACGGAGGGCATAATCCGGGTGCTGGCGAGGTGATTGCCGAGGCGATGGCCGGCTTCGAGGAGCGTCAGGCCCGACCGCTGTTCCTGATCACAGGCATGATCAACACCAAGGATCCGATAGGTTACTTCAAGGCGTTTGCGGGTTTGGCGGAGAAAGTGTTCTGCGTGCCGATCGCCCATAGCGATGCGATGATCGATCCCGTCGTTCTCAGCCATGCGGCCTATGATGCCGGACTGGTCGCCGAGCCGATGTCGTCGGTCGGCGATGCGCTCGACGCAATCATGCGTGCTATGTCCCCGGATACCCTGCCCCCTCGCATCCTGATGGGCGGCTCGCTCTATTTGGTTGGCGAGGTATTGGCCGAAAACGGAACTCCACCGCAATAAAAAAACCCGGACAATGCCGGGCTTTCAACTCTGGTCGCTCTGGCGACGCAATCAGGCGGCGTTGGAAATCCAGCTTGCCAGCGCAGACTTCGGTGCAGCACCAACCTTGATATCGGCAACTTCACCAGCCTTGAAGAGGGCGAGCGTCGGGATCGAGCGGACGCCAAACTTGGCGGCGAGTTCGGGATTTTCATCGATGTTAAGCTTGGCCACCTTGACCTTGCCGGCCATCTCAACGGAAATCTCTTCGAGGCTCGGAGCAATCATCTTGCACGGGCCACACCATTCAGCCCAGAAATCAACCACGACTGGTTCTGCAGAATCTAGAACTTCCGCTTGGAAGTTCGAGTTATCGACTTTCACGGTAGCCATAAAAATGCTCCTTCACCGGAATTAACTGTTGAACCACATGTGATGTTGCGGTGCCGAATTTCAAGCTTTGGTATTTCACTTTGTCATGAGTTCGGCAAGCGCCGATCTGAGAGCTGCCTCCGACAGCGTGTGGACAGTCGCGTTCTCGGAGTAGACCAGCACGCAATCGATGCGCTTGCCCGGATAGAGCGGCGCCAGGATCTCGCGGTATATCGCCAGCTGAGCCTTGTGCGCGAAGGGTATGGCTTCGGCTGTAGCCGGCGGCACGCGATTGGTCTTGTAGTCGAGGATCACCACGCGATCGTCCAGCACCGCCAGCCGGTCGATACGGCCGGAGACCGCATAGGTCTGACGGTCGAGTGCAAGCGTCCCCATAATGGAAACTTCGGCTTGTGCGTGGCTACTGAAAACCCCCAGCAGGTCCTTGTGCGCCATCAGCGCCAAAACTGAGGCGACCAGCGCCTGGCGCTCCGTTGCCGGCCAGAAGCGCGTCGTCCGTTCGGCGTAGCGCGCGGCGGCCTCAGCGCGTTCGGCTGGAGGCAGATCCGGCAGCATCTGCACCATACGGTGGACCAGTCGGCCCTTTTCCAGCGCACGATCGGATGCACCCTTGTCGCCGAACAGCGGGGAAGCGACCGCCAGATTCCCGGCTTCGTCATCGATGATGGTGCCTGCTCCCGACGGGCTCAGCGGACGCGGGAGATGGCGGGGGGACGGAAGCGGTTGCAGCAGGGCAGGCGGCAGCGCCGTTTTGTCCCTTCGTGCCTCCGTCGACACTGCGGTTTCGAGATCTTTTGCCATTCCCCCGACGCGCCAGCGCAGGCCGGTCCAATCGCCGTCAGGTCCGGTGAAAGTGGCCTCAGTACAACGCTCGGGATGTTGTGCGAGGGTGGTCGCGATCATGCTGTGCCAGATGTCGGGGTTCTGTCGCACGCCGCGATAGCCGCAGACGATCAGTCTGTCAGCGGCCCGCGTCATGCCGACATAGAGCAGCCGGCGATATTCCTCCTCTGCCTGGCCCTGGATACGGCTGGCATTGGCCTGGGTCAGCGTGTTGCCGAGCGAACTCAGCGGCAGCCAGGCCGGCATCGGCACTTCTTCGCCGCGCCCCTCCAGCAGCCGCAGCTTCGGCAGATGGCTGGAAGTGAAGGATTTCGAGCCGCCATCGACGAGAAAGACAATCGGCGCCTCCAGCCCCTTGGCGGCATGCACCGTCATGATCCGCACCTCGTTGCGGCCCTTGTCCTGTTCGCGCTTGACGACCGGTGCTTCCAGTTCCAGCGTCGAGACGAAGGATTGCAGGCCGGGCAGCCCGGATGTCTCATGGTCGAGCGCGAATGTCAGGAACTCGTCGAGGATATCGCTGACTTCGCTGCCAAGCCGAGCCAGGAACTGACGCCGACCGCCATGGCTGCCGAGAATTCGCGCAAAGAGATCGTGGACCGAGTAGGTCTTCGACAGTGCCATGAAGAGTTTCAGTCGCTCGACTGCATCGGCAAAGGTATCGTTGCCGTCGGCTGCAAAGGCTTGGAGATGCTGCCAGACGCTGGTGCCATCGCCGCGCAGCGCCGCCACCATGAACACGTCGTCCTCGGAGAGGTCGAAAAGCGGGCTTTTCAGCACCGCCGCCAGCGACAGGTCGTCCTCCGGCAATAGCAGGAAGCGGCCGAGCGCCAGCAGATCCTGGATGGCGATATGGCTGGTCAGCACCAGGCGGTCGGCGCCGGCGACGGCAATGTTGCCACGTTTCTTCAGCGCACGGGTGAGGGCATTGACGAAAGCATCGCGCTTGCGCACCAGCACGAGGATATCACCCGCCTCTATCAGCCGCGTCTTACCCTTGTCGATAATGCTCTCGCGGCCGACCAGTGTATCCATCACATGAGCCATGCGCCGCGCGAGAACTGCGGCCGGCGCGCTTTCAGGCGTCGAATCGAAGGGCGCCGTCCAATCCTCTTCCTTGGCGGCAGGCTCCGGCGCGATCATGTGCCAAAGGTCCACTTCCCCCGGATGACCGATACGACTGGAGCGATGGACGACGGCCTCATCGGTGGCGCTGAGGCCCCTGGCATTGTCCGGCGTCGAAAAAACGTGATCGACGGCTGATAGCACGTCAGATGTCGAGCGGAACGACAGCGGCAGCCGCACCGGCGAAAACGCCTGGCCACTGGCAAGCACGCGACGCCGCGTACGGTCGCTCTCCTCGGAGAAACGCTCCGGTCGCGCGCCCTGGAAGGAATAGATCGACTGCTTCTCGTCTCCGACCGCAAACAGCGTCCGCAGCGTCGGCCGGGCGCTGGCGCCGGAGAAAAAATCTTCCGCCAGAGACTGGATGACACTCCACTGGATCGGGCTGGTATCCTGCGCCTCGTCGACGAGAATATGGTCGATGCCCTGGTCGAGCTTGTAGTGGATCCACGGGCCGACACCGCTGCGCATCAAAAGATCGGCCGTTCGGGTGATCAGGTCCTCGAAATCGAGCTGGCTGCGCTGTTTCTTGAGTTCGGCATAATCGGCGTTCAGCCGGTCGGCAAGCGTCAGGGCGGCGCGTGTAGCGCGGTACATCTGCATGCGTTTCAGCCTGTCCCGGCAGTCCACGACATGGGCGCGCGCCGTCGCGATGGCATCCGTCAGCTCCGGCGCCTCGGCCAGCATTGCCTTAACCACGAACTGGCCATCGGATTTTGGCTCGCCCTTGGCGGTCAGCATGACCTTTTCAAGGATTTCCACACGCTCGTTGGG
Source organism: Rhizobium rhododendri (assembly GCF_007000325.2). Taxonomy (GTDB): domain Bacteria; phylum Pseudomonadota; class Alphaproteobacteria; order Rhizobiales; family Rhizobiaceae; genus Rhizobium; species Rhizobium rhododendri. Next base: position 3,253,730 of record NZ_CP117267.1, read on the forward strand.
ATCTAGCGCGCGCATGACCAGCCTCAGGCCGTAGGCGATCTCCTGGGCCTTGCTGCCACCCTTGCTGTCCGCGAGCTCAAGATAGCGGTCCAGCATCGCACCTGACAGTCCCCGCAGCGGCCAGAATTGCTGTGCGATGTCGGCTTCCGTCTCGGTCGCCGACAGCCCCAGCCGCTGGCGCATCACCTTATCGAGGCCGCCGCGCTGTTCCGCATCGAGCGCGAAGCGACGGATGGCGTTACGGTGGGCGATGATCTCGCCCAGCAGCGTCTCGAGACCGGATTCGTCCCCGAGATCGAGCACATGGGCAAAGGCCTCCGCCAGAGCAGCATCGTCTTCAGGCGTCGTTGCGGTTAGCAGGGAGCGTCGGGCGTCCGCCAGCAGCGTCGTCGCAGCGCGGTCGTCGAGCACTGAAAAATGACCGGCGACATTGGCTTCGAGCGGAAACTGGTGCAGCAGCGCCTCGCAGAAGGCATGGATGGTCTGGATCTTAAGCCCGCCCGGCGTTTCCAAGGCCTTTGCAAAAAGTCGCCGCGCCTCTGCCAGCTTGAAGACGTCCGGCACAGCTCCCTCGACATCGGTAATGCGCTTGATCAGCGCTTCGTCCGGCAGTGTTGCCCATTCGGCAAGCCGGTCGAAGACGCGGTTCGACATCTCAGATGCTGCTGCCTTGGTGTATGTCAGGCACAGGATCGCCGAAGGCCTCGCGCCGGCCAGCAGCAGCCGGATCACCCGCTGCGTGAGGACATGCGTCTTGCCGGAGCCGGCATTGGCCGAAACCCACGCAGACCGGGTCGGATCGGAGGCCAGCGATTGCTGGACCGTCGTCCAGCCGATCCAGGTGCCGGCGTCGTCGCCTTCCGGAAGCTCTGCCAGTTCACTCATCGTCTGCAGCCTCTTCCGCTTCGGCCGTCGACCATTCCGACACCCGCGCCAGATGGTCGTAATCGCCGCCGAATTCCTGCTGCTGGGCCGGGATCAGCCGCGAGGCGAAACCTTTTTCGCCGGATCGCAGCAGCAAAACGAACTGGCTGAGCTGTTCGATCGATTCGTGGCCGAGATCGAGCGCCGATTTCGGCTGTGTCCGGGCGCTGGCCTTGGCGAGCTCGTTGTTGACCTGATCCTCCCTGAATCGATCGCCCGGCCGTAGGCGAACGTAAAGCAGGTTTTCCGGCGTCAAAGTCCCGACATCGCGAAAGGCACCGGCCTGCAGCGCGTAGGCCTCGAGTGCCAGCTGCGGATCGAGCAGCGCCCGGGCCTGCTGCGGCGTAGGATTGAAGCCGGTCTTGTAGTCGATGATATCGGCCGCTTTGCCGCCCTTCAGGTCGATCCGGTCGGCAACGCCGGTCAGCCGGATGCCGGCGGCTTCGAGATCGACGGCGGCGCGGACTTCGGTAAATGTTTGGCGGATCTGCGGCTGCCGGGTCTTCTCCCAGTTGAGAAAGGCCCGTGCGACCTCGCGAAAGCGCGGGCGCCAGACGGCGTCGATATGCGGCGGCAACTGCTCGGCGTCGAACAGCTCCGTCAGGATGCGCTCCATTGCCTTCAAGGCATCCGGCGCCGTTGCCAGATGGCCCTCGCGGGTGAAGCGATCGACAATCCGGTGATAGAGCGTGCCGCGCTCGGCAGCGCCGGGGTCGCTGTTGAACGGGTTGACTGGGTCGAGCCGGAGGACGCGGCGGGCATAGATCGCGTACGGATCGCGCCTCAGACGTCCGACCTCGCTGAACGAATAGCTTTTCGGCTGCATCGCTGCCGGTGGCTTGGGCGAGGGGCGCTGAGCGGGTGCCTCGCGGTCGCCGGCATCGATCAGCGCTGCCCAGTCGCGAAAGCAGTCGCCGCGCACCTTCAGCTCTTCTGCAAATTCCTTGCCGCCCAGCGCCATAAGCCTTTGCAGCCAACGCGAGGCGACTGTGGGCGTTGAGCCCTGCCGCAACGCTCTAGAGTAGATGAGGTCCGCCGTGCCGTTTGCCATCTCGAAGTCATGGGCCAGCTGGCCGATGCGTCGCTCCGGCGGCTCCAGGCCGATCTCCGTCTTCATCATCCGCGACACGAAGGGGTTGTTGGCCGTCTGTCCGGGCCACGAGCCCTCGTTCAGGCCGCCGAGGATGAGAGTATCGACGCTTTGCAACCGGGCTTCCAGCGTACCGAAGATGAACAGCCTGGGATGGCTGAGCGCCCGGGGTTTGACTGCCTGGCCGGCGGAAAGCGCCATCATGATGTCGATCCACTGCGGGCCATCGGCTTCCATCTGGCCATCGGTCGCCATCACTTCGCGCAGCACGGTCGCCAGCGCATCGCCCGCTTCGGAAGACCAGAGCGCCGCAAGGTCGCCTTTCTCGTCGGCAACCACCGCCTCCAGAGCTCGCCCGGTGCGTTCGGCCCATTCTGACAATGTGAAGCTGGTCGTCAGCCGCCGATCCTCGGGGCGGCGTCGGACCAGGGCGCCAGCCAGCAGTTCGGTCGCGAGCCGCACACGATTGGCAAGTAAGGCCGCCATGTCAGCCGCTTCCGGCGGCAGGCTGTCGCGCCATCTCGGCGCATGGCGATCGTTCTCCTGGTCCGCTAGCCGCTGTTCCAGAAGAGGCTCCAGCGTATTGATGTCGACCTCGCCGACGCCTCCGCGCAGGGCCAGCAACTCCAGCGCGTCGACGGCATGATCCAGCACGGATCGTTCCAGCCCGAAGCTCGTAAGGGGGTGTTTGAGCAGGCTGACGATGGCAACGGGGTCGCCGGGCCTGAGCGTTGCCTCGAGCAGCAGCGTCAACAGGCTGCCTTGCGGTGTGGAGGACAGCGGCGTGCCTGCCGAATCATCGGCGACGATGCCGAAGCGGGCAAGTTCAGCCGTCACTCGACGCGCCAGGTTCCGGTCGGGCGTAATCAGCGCCGCTTGGCTTTCATTGCCGTTACGGCCAGGCTTTTCCAGCGCCAGCCGCAGGGCAATCGCGATGGCCGTCGCCTCTTCGCGCTCGTTCGCAGCCTCGATCAGCGAGACATCGGCGAACGCCGCGCGAAACGCGCCGGGCGGCAGCGTCTTTTGCCAATCTCCCCAGCCGCTCGTAGCCTTGGCTGGCGCCAGCGCACGGGACAGGATTTCGGCACGCCGCTGCAGATCGACCGGCGCCGTCTCTATGGTATCGACCTCGGCGCGCTCCGTTTTCAGTTGCCGCAACAGGTGCGCAAGACCGTACTGTGGATGGCTGCGGCTGGCCGGATCGCGATCGGCAATGCCAGCAATCGGCGCGACCATGGCCCAGTCCTCATCGGACATCGTCTGGTCGAGACCCGGCAATACGATGACGCCTTGCGGCAGGGCAGCGACGGCGGCTATCAGCTCGGCGGTGGCCGGCACGGAACCGGTCGAACCGGCGATGATGATCGGCCCTGTGGGCTGCGCGGTCGCCAGCCGTTTGGCCTCGGCGCGCAGGATGGCATTGCGATGCCGGGCTGGCGAGGACCGGCCAAGTTCGTCCAGGCGGGCCGGCCAGAAGGCGCTGGCGATCTGCAGAAATTCGGCTGTCAATTGCCACCAGAGAGCATGATCCTGGGCATCCAGCGTCGCGAGATCAGCCCAGTCGCGGTCTTCCGTCTCGATCGAATCGATCAGTTCGGCAAGATTGCGCGCAAGCCAGATCGCATCGGCCGGGCTGGCAGGCGCCACCAGCGGTGAATCGGAGTGGATGTCACGGACGATCTGCGGCAGCTTGTTGCGCCAAGCGAGGATCAAGCGGGCCAACTCCAACAGCCGGGCGGTATTCGAGAGTGGCTGCAGCAGGTCGGCGGTGGCTGGCAGGTCCTCGTCGAAATAGCCGCTATCTTCGTCGGTCTCGCCGAGAGGCCGGATCACCGGGAGGATCGCCGATTGGCCGCCGAGCAGATAGACGAAGGCAGAGCGCAGCACGCGGGCTGCGCGTCGCGTCGGCAGATAGATCGTTACCTTGGCAAGGGACAGCGGATCGGCGGGGTCGTGGCGAAAGTGATCGGTCAGCCGCCCGTCGCAGAGCGCTGCTGCAAGCGTTGCAAGGAAGGGCAATCCCGCCGGTATCGTCAGGATGCGCTGCCGTTGCTTCATGATGGCTCGCTTGCGCTGATGCGACGGATCGTTTCTTCTGCAGCTTCTATCGCATCCGGCGTTCCGACCGTCAGCCATTCGCCCTCGAGCACAAGGCCGTAAAGCCTGCTGCTCGCTATGGCCCGGTCGAAATAGAGGTTGAGGTTGAAGGCTTCGTCCGGCGCGTCGTCGAACAGTGCGGGATGCAAGGCAATGGCGCCGGCATAAACCACGGGATTGGGCATTCCCTCGCGGTAGCGCGTTAGGCAACCATCGGCAGCCATGGAGAAATCCTTCTTGCCGTCATGGCCGGTGGTCTTGTCCAGCGGGACGCAGAGCAAGGCCATGTCCATGGTGCCCGCATCGAAGACGTCCGCCAATCGCTCGAGGTTTGTCGGCTCCCCAGGCGTTTCGCCAATCCAGAAAAGGTCGGCGTTCATGACCAGAACCGGGTCGCGGCTGAGCAGCTTCAGGCCTTTGGCAAGACCACCGCCGGAGTTCATCAGGCCTCCGGTCTCGTCGGATACCACGATCTCCAGTCCCTCACGAGCTTGGAGATAGGCTCGCATCTGATCGGGATGATGATGAATATTGATTGCGACCCTGTCCACCCCTGAGGCGACCAGAAGGTCGAGCACATAGTCGAGCATTGGCTTGCCACCGATCTTCACCAGCGGCTTCGGGGTGTGGTCGGTGATCGGGCGCATGCGGGTTCCAAGCCCCGCTGCGAGCACCATGGCCTGTTTGATTGTCATCTGATCCGGTATTTATGATTCGCCTGCGCCTATACCAGCCCTTGCGCACCAATCGCGCAAGGGGGCAAGCGTTTCGTGCTCGAATGCAGCCTGCAGGTAGGTGAGGGTACGCGGCATATGCTGGAGATAGCCCGGCTTTCCATCCCGCTGCTTCAACCTGACCCACAGTCCGGCCAGCTTGCAGTTGCGCTGCGCCGACATGATAGCCCAGCTTTTCAGGAACAACGGCTCGTCGAAGCCTGGCTGGGCGCGACGGAGCGCCAGGTAGTCACCCATCAGTTGCTCGAACAGCGGCCGCTCGATGGTGACGCGGGCGTCCTGTACGAGAGATGCCAGGTCATAGGCCGTCGGCCCGATCATTGCGTCCTGGAAGTCGATCAGGCCGATGCGGCGAATACCGACGTCCTCGCCGCGCCAGATGATGTTCGGGGAATGCAGGTCGCGTAGCAGCAGGCTCTTCTCCGAGGCGGCGAGCTGGTCGATGAGATCGTCCCAGATTGCCAGATATTCTGCGCGTTCCGTGTCGCTGGCAGCTTCGCCGCGTTTCCAGGGCAGGTACCAGTCGAGCAGCAGGCGGGCTTCCATGCCCGTCGCCGTGCGGTCGAAATCCGGAATATGGTGGACATGATCTGAAGTCACCACGATATCCCGGGGCAGGGTAAGCCCGTGCAGCAGTGCCAGGCAGGCAACGCCGGCTTGATATCGCTCCGGGATGGGTCTTCCGTGCGTGTCGAGAACACCATCGGTGCCGAGGTCCTCGATCAGCAGAATGCCTTGCTTGTAGTCGACATGATAGATTTCCGGCGTGGCGAAACCGTTGTCCCGCAGCATGCCCGCGATCGCTACGAAGGGATAAGCGTCTTCGGCAAGGTGCGCGACCTTGGGGTAAGGTTTGCCGTCCAGCACCGGGGGTCCCTCCGGACGGCGTGGCCAGTCCATCAGGATGATGCGATTGCTTCCGTCGGCAGGGTAGATCGATTCATAAGCGCGCATCGACGCATCGCCTGTCAGGAAGCGACGTTCCGCGCCTGCAAGCCCGCTCTCGTCGAGAAACGAGCGGATATTCAACACGCGCCGGATGCGGGCTGCCTGGCCTGGCGGTGCCGATATAGTCGCGCGGCGCCCTTGGCCTTCGGTCTCGAGACGAAGTGTAATACGACTTCCGGGTAATTCCGTCTCCGCCATTTCAGGCCATTCGACCAGGCAGATACCAGCATCGAGCGCTTCGTCGAAACCCAGTTCCACGAGTTCCGTCGGATCGCCCAGACGATAGAGATCGAAATGCGAAACCGGAATGCGCAGCGCATAGGACTGGACAAGCGTGAACGTCGGGCTAGGCACTTCCAGCCCCTCGTCGTCGGCCATCGCCCGCAGAAAAGCGCGTGCCAGCGCCGATTTGCCTGCGCCAAGATCGCCGCTCAGCGCCAGGCAGTCGCCCACCGTAAGCGCGAGCGCCAGATCTTCGCCGAGTTGGCGTGTCGCCGCGTCATCTTGCAGAAAGACCGAGATCGGGGCGTCCATGGACGTCACTCGGCAGCGGCAATCGATTGCGGCACGTCGGCAGACGGAATGCGGCAGCGCACGATGGTTCCCTTGCCGGGCTGGCTGTCGATGGAAACTTGGCCGTTATGCAGGCTGACGAAACTTTCGACGATCGAGAGCCCCAGACCGGCGCCGCTGCGCTTTCCGCCCTTGCCGTTGGACGCGAAGCGTTTGAATACCGTTCCCATCACATCTTCCGGGATGCCCGGGCCCTGATCGGCGACAGAAAACAGGAAGTCGGTGCCGTCACGATGGCATTTCAGCGAAATGACCGAGCCTTCGGGCGCAAAATTGGCGGCATTGTTGAGAAGCTTCAGCAAAATCTGCTTCAGGCGCTGCTGGTCGGCAACGACGCTGCCAAGTTGTGCTGGAACAATGATTTCCAGCGTGACGCCACTCTCCTGCAGCCTGTCCGCGATTTGCAGCGAGACGTCATCCAAAAGGTCATCGAGCAGGATGTTGCTGCAATTGAGCCGCATGATACCAGCATCGACGGTCGCCAGATCGAGAATGTCGTTGACGAGCGTCAGCAGCACCGACGAAGATGTGGCGATATGGTCGATATACTCGGCCTGCCGCTCGCTTAGCGGTCCGATACCGGGCGTTTTCAGGAGGTCGGTGAAGCCGATGATGTTGGTCAGCGGCGAGCGCAGTTCGTAGGACACGTGCTGGACGAAGTCGTTCTTCAGTTCGTCTGCCTTGCGCAGCGCCTCGTTCTTTTCCGTCAAGGCGCGCTCGGCGCGGACGCTGTCCGTCATATTGACGAAAGTCAGCATCGTCTGGGCATTCGGCAGCGGTGTCACCGCATAATCGAGCACCAGCCCAGAGAATAGCTCGAGCGTCCCTTGCGAAGAAGGTCGCTCGTCGTTGAAGCTGGTAATCTGCTCCGCAAAGGATTTCCAGCCATCCGGCTTGTCATAGGAGGCAAGGCAGGCATCGGCCACCATGCGGATATGGGTCCCGGGCTTGGCTTCCGTCTCGCTGATGCCCCATAGCGCGCGGAACGCCGGGTTGGACAGCCGCATGCGACCGTCGGGCCCGAACACCGCAACACCTTCCGAAAGGTGGTCGATGGTCTCGCCCTGGACCTTGACGAGCGTATTGTAGCGTGTTTCGAGATCGACCTGCTCGGTGAGATTTTCGAACACCCAGGTGGCGCCACCCTGGGGATGCGCGGTCGCGAAAACGCGCAGGATCTGGCCGTTCGGCAGATGCCAGAGGTCGGATTGCGTATCCAGCGCCCGGTAGACGGAAAGCACACTTTCCTTCCAAGTCTTCCAGTTCAGCGGTTCCGGCAGCTTCTTGGCAGCGCGCAGCCGGTCCAGCAGTTCACTATTGTCGGGCTTCGATTCCAGGAACGAGATATCGAGTTCCCAGAGCTGCACGAAGGCCTGGTTGTAGAATTGCAGACGACGGTTACCGTCGAAGATGGCAACGGGTGTCGCCAGATGGTCGAGCGTCTCGGCATGGCTCTTCAGCGTGCGCTGTAGTTCGGCGCGGACAGCCTCGGTCTCCGACACGTCGATTGCCATGCCTGCCGAACCGCTGCGGGCGCGCACGTCGACTACGTCGAAAAATGTACGGTTGCCGCGGACGACAGTCGAAATCTTGTCGTGGAAAGGCGAGTCGGGTGTTGCGGAGGCGCGGATGCGTTCGCGGGCGATGGTGCTCAGGAACTCACGACCCTCGCGGATCGCTTCCTCCGGTGAAACAGCTTCCACGGCTTCGCCATAGGCATGATTGACCCATGTCAGCTTGCCGTCTGGATCGCGCTGCCAGACGGGAAGGTCGATGGCATCGAGCAGGTTCTGAAAGGCCGAGATCGACGTCAGCAATCGGTCCCGCTCGATCTTGATTTCAGCCAATTCGGCACGGAGGTTGTTCAGCGCGACAAAGCGCACAAAAGCCCGCCCGCCGGAGATCCGGCCCTGCGCTTCGAGAATTTCGTCGCGGTTGGTCTCGACGACCATGTCGAAGCCTTGGCCGCTGCTGCGCAGCTTGTCGATCGCCTTGTCGAGATCGCCTGCCGACCATGATTTCATCCAGCGCCCGAATGCCAGAAACTCGTTGTCTTGCGGAGCGCCGGTTTCGACAGGAAGCTGACCCAGCAGTTCCGGCCGTGTGTTGGGCCCGTCCCAGATGACAATGCGGCGGTTCTTGTCGGCGATCAGTGCCTGATAGCGGGATATGCGCTGGTTGGCGTCCGACAGTGCCGTGCGGATCTCGCGGCTTTCGGTCTCTAGGTTGCCACGCTGGCGGACGAGCCATAGCGTCGACAACAGAGCGGCAGAGACGACGCCGATCACCACCGAGAAGGTGACCATTTCTGAGGATGTGAACAATCGGGCGGCTACCGGCATCTGCGCCTGGGCCAGCGCCGGGCCTGCGAGTGCAGCGATGGCCGTTCCGGAAGCAAGGAAGGATAATATGGCGACGAAGCGCGACGATTTACGCGGCGCGCGCTGGCGATTGTCATCAGCCGCCCTTGTTTCGTCTTGCCTTGGCAGGACTGGACCGCAGGGTCGCGCGTCAGCCTGCTCTGGCAGGCTTTCGTTCATTTCCATCAGCGGTCTGTCTCCGTCCTGTAATGTGCCGTATCTCGACAAGACATCCCAATTTCGCAGGGTCCCGAAGCTCGGTTCAATGCGAATCAAGTCCCAAAAGGATACAGTTTTAACGATTCCGCGAAAAGACTCCTGCCCAAAAAAGAAGCCGCAGCATTTGTCAATGCTGCGGCCACAAGATGTTGTGGATATAGAGGGTAAAATTAGTACCTGTAGTGGTCAGCCTTGAAGGGGCCCTGAGCCGGGACGCCGATATAGGCAGCCTGCTCTGTCGAAAGTTCGGTCAGCTTGACGCCGAGCTTGGCGAGATGCAGGCGGGCGACCTTTTCGTCGAGGTGCTTCGGCAGAACGTAGACGTCGTTCTTGTACTCGCCAGGCTTGGTGAACAGTTCGATCTGGGCCAGCGTCTGGTTGGTGAACGATGCCGACATCACGAAGGAAGGATGGCCGGTGGCGTTACCGAGGTTCAGCAGGCGGCCTTCCGACAGCAGGATCATGCGGTTGCCCTTGGGGAACTCGATCATGTCGACCTGCGGCTTGATGTTCGTCCACTTCAGGTTCTTCAGCGAAGCGACCTGGATTTCGTTATCGAAATGGCCGATGTTGCCGACGATCGCCATGTCCTTCATCTCGCGCATGTGCTCGATGCGGATGACGTCCTTGTTGCCGGTGGTGGTGATGAAGATGTCGGCCGAAGAGACGACGTCTTCGAGCGTAACGACTTCAAAGCCATCCATAGCAGCCTGCAGGGCGCAGATCGGGTCGACTTCCGTGACCTTGACGCGAGCGCCGGCGCCGAGAAGCGAAGCGGCCGAACCCTTGCCGACGTCACCGTAACCGCAGACAACGGCAACCTTGCCGGCCATCATCACGTCGGTACCGCGGCGGATGCCGTCGACCAGCGATTCCTTGCAACCGTACTTGTTGTCGAACTTCGACTTGGTGACGCTGTCGTTGACGTTGATCGCCGGGAAGGGCAGCAGGCCCTTCTGGCTGAGTTCGTAGAGGCGATGAACGCCTGTCGTGGTTTCTTCGGTAACGCCCTTGATGGCATCGCGCTGCTTGGTGAACCAGCCCGGCGAAGCGGCCATGCGCTTCTTGATCTGGGCCATGAGGATGACTTCCTCCTCGGAAGTCGGCGTCGAAAGTACATCTTCGCCGGCTTCGGCACGGGCGCCGAGAAGGATGTACATGGTGGCATCGCCGCCATCGTCGAGGATCATGTTGGAAAAGCCACCGTCGGCCCACTGGAAGATCCGGTCGGTGTAGGTCCAGTAGTCCTCAAGGGATTCACCCTTGATGGCGAAGACCGGAATGCCCGAGGCGGCAATCGCGGCGGCAGCATGGTCCTGGGTCGAGAAGATGTTGCAGGAAGCCCAGCGAACTTCCGCACCCAGCTTGACCAGGGTTTCGATCAGCACGGCCGTCTGGATGGTCATGTGAAGCGAACCGGTGATGCGCGCGCCCTTAAGCGGCTGCGTCGGGCCGAATTCCTCGCGGCAGGACATCAGTCCCGGCATTTCGGTTTCGGCAATATCGATTTCCTTGCGACCAAAGTCGGCAAGCGCGATATCGGCGACAACGTAGTCCTTGTCAGTGCTCATTGAATTCTCCAGCCTGGACAGGGCACCCGGACCACCGGCTTGCGGCGACGGAATGCGTGGGGGATTTTTGGGGCGCAGTCGCGCCGACAGTGACCCCGTCTAGCAGGCCGGACGGCAAAATGCAACCAGCATATAAAGAAGTCTTTATGTCTTTATATGATTTACGGTTTACATTTCCTCGCCAAATTTGTTGGCAATCAGGGCATCCAGGGCGTTAAGCGCTTCTTCCGCCTGGTTTCCGCTGGCGGTGACCAGCACGCTGCAGCCTGGGCTTGCAGCAAGCATCATAAGGCCCATGATCGAATTCCCCCCCACGGTAGTTCCATCCCTGGAGACCGTGATAGCGGCATCGAAGGCTTCGACGGTCTGGACGAATTTTGCCGAGGCGCGGGCATGCAGGCCACGTTTATTGATGATGAGCAGTTCGCGGGAATGCGATGTCATGGGCGAGATAGCCGTTCCGTCACTTGCCGCTCAAGACGCGGCTGGCCACATTGATATATTTCCGTCCGGCTTCCGATGCTTCGACCAGCGCCTTTTCCATATTGTTTTCGCCGCGCACGCCAGCCAGTTTTATCAGCATCGGGAGGTTGACGCCGGCAATGACTTCCGTATGGCCGCTGTTCATCACCGAGATCGCCAGGTTGGAGGGCGTGCCGCCAAACATATCTGTGAGGATGATCACTCCGTGGCCGTCATCGGCACCGGCGACGGCCTGGATGATGTCCTGTCTCCGGCGATCCATATCGTCTTCCGGGCCGATGGAGACGGTTTCGATGAATTTCTGCGGACCAACGACATGCTCGACGGCATGACGAAACTCTTCAGCCAGCTTGCCATGTGTGACAAGCACAAGTCCGATCATGATATTACTGCTCCCATCGCATAAGCAAACAGGTGGCCCTTATCGCAACGCAGCAATCGCGTCCACCGGTGGGGGGACATCTTGGCCATGAAAAGCCGAAGTGCAAGCGTAAAATCAAGAGATTGGCCCTCATCCTTTGCTCGGGTTGCCGCCATCAGAAGCACTGCGGATGCATCGCCATGATGATGGCAAGCGGATTGATACTTGTTTTTGAAAGGTGGATCGCCGGCAAAACAATGCCCTCGGACACCTCGATCTCGGCACCTTCAGGCGGAAGCCTTTCGGCGGTCGCAAGGTCGACAGGCAAGACTGCGAAATGCATCTGGTTGGAAAGGACGCTGCCGATCCGCAGGATCCCGGTGCCGCGGATCTCGATGAGCCCTGCGATGGACGGTGGACATTCAGCAACGACGCTGCCGTCGCGACGCGAGACAAGCACGCGATCGTCAGCTACCAGCGCCGACGACAGCCCCAACTGTCTGGCCGATGCGAGACAGGCAAAGGCGAGGGCCGATTTTCCGATGCCGGAGGGTCCGAGAAAGAGCAGCCCGGTCGCGCCGACCACGATAGCGGTGGCATGGATGTTGACCGCTACCTGCATCAGACGCTGGCCTCGGCGGGGAGGGACAGGATAAAGCGAGCGCCGCGCGATTTTCCGGTGTCGGCATCGATGATGTTTTCCGCCCTCAGCGAACCGCTGTGCGCCTCGGCAATCTGCCGGCTGATCGACAGGCCGAGCCCGGAATTCTGTCCAAATCCTTCGGCTTCAGGTCTGTCTGTGTAGAAACGCTCGAAAATCCTGTCGATGTCTTCCGCCTGGATGCCGGGACCGTTGTCTTCGATGTGCACCAGGCAACGTGTTCGCGTCCGTGACAGGCGCACGGCGATCTTGCCGCCGTCGGCTGGGACGAAGGACCTGGCATTTTCGATCAGGTTGGTGATGATCTGGCTGATGCGCAGTTCGTGGCCGTTGATGAGGAAGCGTGTTTTCGCGCCCGGCTTGCGGTCGACGACGTAGTCGATCTCCACGGCTTTCTTGCTGTGGCGTACCTGCTGCGACAGGTCGACCATGTCACGCAGCAGCACTTCCATGTCGATCTGCTCGGCATCGCTGCGCGCCAGTTCGGCATCCAGCCGCGATGCGTCGGAGATGTCGCTGATCAGTCGATCGAGCCGCCGGACATCGTGCTGGATGACATCCATCAACCGCTTCTTGGAATCGTCGTTGCGCGCGAGCGGCAGCGTTTCGACGGCGCTGCGCAGGGATGTCAGCGGGTTCTTCAGTTCGTGGCTGACATCGGCCGCAAAGCTTTCGATGGCATCGATGCGATCATAGAGGGCAGTCGTCATTTCCCTGAGCGCAATCGACAGATTGCCGATTTCGTCCTGGCGAGCGGAAAAATCAGGGATTTCCTCACGCACTTTCGAGCCTCTTCGCACCCGGATGGCCGCAGCCGACAGCCGCCGCAGCGGATTGGCGATCGTCGATGACAACAGCAGCGACAGCGCCACATTGACCAGCGTCGCGACGCCGAAGACGCGCATGATAGCCAGTCGTTCTGCGTGAACGATCTTGTCGATATCGCCGGCCTGGGTGGACAGAAGCAGGACGCCAAGCACGGCGCGGGCGCGCTGCACAGGGACGGCGACGGAAACGATCAGCTCGCCCTTTTCCGTGCTGCGGACAACTGCGCCCCGCACACCGGTGAGTGCGTTCATCACCTCGGGATAGATGGAACCGTCGCCGCCGGGGGCCTCCTTGTAGACCGGCAGGTTGGCCGGTTGCAGCATTTTGTTGAGAAGTCCGCTGAACCAGTCCGACCAGCTCTGGACTTCGTCGTCGACCGGCGGCAGATCGTAACGCAATACTTGCCCGCGCGAATAGAGATGACGCGAATCCAGCAGCAGGTTGGCATCGGCATCGAAAATGCGAGCCCGGGTGCGGGTCGGCGAAATAAGCCTCCGCAGCACCGGTGCTACCTTTTCCGGATCGATCGGGAACTCCAGGTCATCGTCGTTGGGCGCCGGCGTGATGCTCTGGCCGGCCTGCAACTCGAGTAGCTTTTCCGGATCGATGGTGATCGAGTTGGTGTCGACCGAGGCGGATGCGGAGACTGCGCCGGCGATGATTTCGCCTTGCGTCAAGAGGCTTTCGACACGGGCATCGATCAGGCCCTCGCGAAACTGGTTGAGATAGAGAATGCCGCCAACCAGCACGATGAGCGCCGCAAGGTTGAAGAACAGGATGCGGCGCGTGAGGCTGGAAAAAACGGCGTTGCCGAAAATGCGGCGGATCAGCGTGAACGGATGCGTCCAGCGGCTGCCGGCCTGTCCCTCCGCCTCTTCCGTATCCCTATGCTGCACAAGCTGTGCCACGCCGCGGCCCTTTCGAAGGGCGTGGCCGGTATTTCCGCCAGCTCACCCCATACGTATCCGCCATCGAAGCTTCAGCCTCAGGCAGCTTCGCGGAAGCGATATCCGACTCCGTAGAGCGTTTCAATCATATCGAAATCCGTATCGACCATCTTGAATTTCTTGCGCAGCCGCTTGATGTGGCTGTCGATCGTCCGGTCGTCGACATAGACCTGTTCGTCATAGGCAGCATCCATCAGTGCATCGCGACTTTTGACCACGCCGGGCCGCTGTGCAAGCGAGTGCAGGATCAAGAATTCCGTCACGGTCAGCGTGACCGGTTCACCCTTCCAGGTGCAGGTATGGCGTTCCTGGTCCATGACCAGCTGGCCGCGCTCGAGCGAGCGCGCCTGCAGCACGGCGCCGGCCTTCGGTGTGCCACCGCTATTACCGGCTGTCGCCGAAGCTTCGCGGTTGGAGGCGCGACGCAGGACCGCCTTGACGCGTTCCACGAGCAAGCGCTGCGAGAAAGGCTTGGTGATGAAGTCATCGGCGCCCATCTTCAACCCGAACAACTCATCGATTTCCTCGTCTTTCGAGGTGAGGAAGATGACCGGGATGTCGGATTTCTGACGAAGGCGACGAAGAAGCTCCATGCCGTCCATGCGCGGCATCTTGATATCGAAGATCGCCAGCTGCGGCGGCCGCGCCAGAAGCCCGTCAAGAGCGGAAGCCCCGTCCGTGTAGGTCTCGACCTTGTATCCTTCGGCTTCCAGAGCGATGGAGACCGAGGTGAGGATATTGCGGTCGTCGTCTACGAGCGCGATTGTCAGCATGCTGTTGGTCTCCGTCATCTAAGCGCATCTCCCGGAATTGGACCCCGACCCAGGCGGTCTGCCGAATTGATCGGCCTCAACCAGGCGCGCTTATGGAGGATAAAGGTGGAACAAATTGTGGCAAAGATAAAGGGTCGATATTTTCGAGGACATTCTCGGGTACCAAAAGTTGTGGCGATAAAATTACCAAACGACAAAATTCAAACGATTTAAATAATGTGACAGAAATTTAAATCGATTAAATATTTGAAAACATTGATCTTTTAAGATTTTTCTCTCTTGCGCCTCCAAGTTTTTGCTCTTAAGGCTGTCATCATTCAATGGCGATTGCCGGAACAGGGGATGAAATGGCGATGCAAGTTTTTGGAGACCACAACCCGGCAGTCGGTCTGGAAACAATCGGATTGGGCAGCGTCGCCAGCGTTCGATACAATCTGCCCGAAGCGCAGCTTTACGAAGAGGCGATTCGACGCGGCGAGGCCGAATTGACCGCCCACGGTGCGCTTCGTGCGCTGACAGGCCAGCACACCGGCCGTTCCCCAAAAGACAAGTTCGTGGTCCGCGACGAAACCACGGAGGACCAGATATGGTGGGACAACAACAAGCCCATGTCGCCGGCGCACTTTGCGCAATTGCACCAGGACATGCTTGCCCACGCCGGCGGGTTGTCCCTGTTCGTGCAGGACCTGGTCGGCGGTGCCGATGTCGACTACGCGCTGCCGTCGCGCGTGATCACGGAATTTGCCTGGCATTCGCTGTTCATTCGTAATCTGTTGATCCGGCCGGATAGGGCGACCTTGGCAAACTTCGTGCCCAGGCTGACGATCATCGACCTTCCCAGTTTTCGCGCAGATCCGGAACGCCATGGTTGCCGGACGGAAACCGTGATCGCCTGCGACTTCACCAGGGGCCTGGTGCTGATCGGCGGCACGTCCTACGCTGGCGAAATGAAGAAGGCCGTCTTCACGGTGCTGAACTACCTCTTGCCGGCCCGCAACGTCATGCCGATGCATTGCTCGGCAAATGTCGGTCCAGATGGAGACGCCGCTGTCTTCTTCGGGCTGTCGGGCACCGGCAAGACCACGTTATCTGCCGATCCCAGCCGTACGCTGATCGGCGATGACGAACATGGCTGGGGCGAAAATGGTATCTTCAATTTCGAAGGCGGCTGCTACGCCAAGACCATCCGATTGTCGGCAGAAGCAGAGCCTGAGATTTACGACACTACGCGCAGGTTTGGCACGGTTCTGGAAAATGTCGTGCTCGATGCAGAGGGCGTGCCCGACCTCGACGATGGCTCGCTGACGGAAAATACCCGCAGTGCCTATCCGCTGCACTTCATTCCGAATGCCTCGGAAAGCGGCATGACCGGCCACCCACAGACGATTATCATGCTAACCGCCGACGCATTTGGCGTCATGCCTCCGATTGCCCGGCTGACACCCGACCAGGCCATGTATCATTTCCTGTCCGGCTACACCGCCAAGGTCGCAGGAACCGAAAAGGGCGTCACCGAGCCGGAAGCTACTTTCTCGACCTGTTTTGGCGCCCCGTTCATGCCACGTCATCCGGCCGAATACGGCAATCTCCTGAAAGAGCTGATTGGCCGTCATGGCGTCGACTGCTGGTTGGTCAACACCGGCTGGACAGGTGGCGCCTATGGCACCGGCCGCCGCATGCCCATCAAGGCAACACGGGCACTGCTCGCTGCCGCACTGAAGGGCGACCTGGACAAGGCGGAGTTCCGCATCGATCCGAACTTCGGTTTTGCCGTGCCGGTTTCGGTCGCGGGCGTAGATGGCAATATCCTCGATCCGCGCTCCACCTGGGCCGATCCTGCAGCCTACGATGCCCAGGCCAGCAAGCTCGTGCAGATGTTCGTTACCAACTTCACGAAGTTCGAGCAACATGTCGATGGGGGAGTGCGCGACGCAGCACCGGGCATGCGGGTTGCCGCCGAATAGGCATCCGTATTTGGTGATTCACGTGAAACCCGGCGGTCTTTCCGCCGGGTTTAGCTTTTGCGCGCTCCCCTGTTTTCAAGCGTCCGGCAATATGGGATAGACGGGCCTGGAGAGACCAATGGCCAGCGACGCACTTTACATCAACGACCGGATCACCATCGCCGGCTGGGAACTGACGGAACAGTTCGTTCTTGCCGGTGGTCCCGGGGGCCAGAACGTCAACAAGGTGTCGACTGCTGTTCAGCTGTTCTTCACCCTCGTCAACTCGCCGTCGCTGAGTGAACGTGTCAAAGCCAATGCCATCAAGCTGGCTGGCCGGCGGCTGTCGAAGGACGGCGTGCTGATGATCGAGGCAAGCCGTTTCCGAAGCCAGGACCGTAACCGGGAGGATGCCCGCGACCGCCTGAAGGAACTGATCCTCGAGGCGGCGTTGCCGCCTCCGCCGCCCCGTCGTAAGACCCGGCCTACCAAGGGATCCGTCGAACGCCGGTTGAAGGCGAAGTCCGGGCGCTCCGAGGTAAAGAAATTGCGCGGAAAATCCGACGGCAGCGATTGAGCACTGTTTGTCGGCATTCGTCACCCCAAATCACTGTCAGGATGATCGCGGAGCACCGACCATGATGCTGTCGAACGGAATTCGTCACCTGCCGGGTTATCTCGATCGCACTGCGCAGGAGGCGCTGGTCGAGCAGATCCGCGCGGTTGTCGCCGAGGCGCCGCTATTCGTTCCGGCCATGCCCGGCACCGGCAAGCCGATGTCGGTGCGCATGACAAACTGCGGCCCGCTTGGCTGGGTCACGGACAAGCAGCGGGGCTATCGGTATCAATCGACCCATCCGGGCACCGAGCGGCCATGGCCGGCAATCCCGGAGTCTCTGCTGGCGCTTTGGGTCGAGGTGGCCGGCTATGAAAAGCCGCCGGAAGCCTGCCTCGTCAATTTTTACGACGACGACGCAAAGATGGGTCTTCATCAGGACAAGGACGAGCAGGATCTGGGCGCACCCGTCGTCTCCATCTCGCTCGGCAACAGCTGTCTCTTCCGCATCGGCGGGGCCTCCAGGACTGACAAGACATCGTCCATCAAGCTTGCCAGCGGCGATATCGTCGTGCTGGGAGGCGAAGGCAGGCTCTGCTTCCACGGTGTCGACCGCATCTACCCGTCAACCTCGACGCTGCTCAGGAGCGGCGGTCGCATAAACCTCACATTAAGACGCGTGAAGCCATAGTTTGCAGGAAACCCGGGGACCTCGACATGACTGACAGACATGCATTTGCGCGGGGACTCGCCGTGTATGTCGTGGTCTTAGGCCTGTATCTCGGTGTCCGACAACTTTTCCTTTTATGGACGTTAGACGCGCACGGCCTTTCCGAGGTTTCGCAGAAATTACCGTACTGGGATTTCACCAATCTCTGGGGCGGTGCCGTCTTGGCGCTCAGGGGACAGGTTGCCGATCTCTTCAATGTCGATATTTATAGGCATGACTTGAGGGCCTTGATATCACCGTTCATGCCGGACCAGGAATGGAGTTACCCGCCGTCCTTCCTGCTGTTGGGTCTGCCGCTTGCCGGTTTACCGCTGCTGCCCGCCTATCTCGTCTGGACATTTGCAACATTGTTGCTGCTGTTCGCCTCCCTGCAAATGCTCTCGCTTCCACTATGGGTGCGCCTTCTAGTCATCATATCTCCGGCCGCTGTGATGAACGTGATATTTGGTCAAAACGGCGCGCTAACCGCTGCCTTGCTGCTATCCGGACTGCTACTCGCGCCGTCTCGACCCGTCATTGCGGGCATTATCCTTGGTCTGCTGACAGTAAAACCACAGATAGGGCTATTGGTACCGTTCTGCCTGCTGGCAAGCGGAAACTACCGCTCCATCGTCGCCGCAGCCGTGACCGCCTCGTTTCTGGCCGTGATGGCAGGTGCCGTATTCGGCTTGGAAAGCTGGGTGCTGTTTTTCACCAAGACGCGGCCGATGATGACCGCAATCCTCGAGGCGCCATACCCGCAAGGCTATCAAAGCAACGGTATGACGTCATTTCTGCTCTCCCGATCGCTGGGATTGGGGGTCGGCGCTGCCTATGCGGTCCAAGCCGTCTTTTCCGCTGCCAGCATCGCGGCGGCATGTTGGCTTTGGCGGCCACGCCTCCGCGTCGATCATGCCACGCGCGCCTGTCTCACGGCGGTTCTGGCGATCGTCGCCACCCCTTACGGGTATGTTTACGATGCAATACCGCTGAGCGCCGCGGCGGCGCTGTTCTTCTGCAAACGTCGGGAACCGACCATCTTGTTGGGGGTCGCCTGGTTTTACCCGCTGGTCAATCATATCCTCGTCCGGAGCCTGCCACTGATCGGCGTCCTCGTGCCGACGATTGTTGCCGCCTGGACATGCTGGAATATCTGGAGGGACGAACGCCGGATTGGCGATTGTCCGGACACCGCTAAAGTTTGCGGAGAGCCACCTGTTCGATCAGATGATCCTGACCCTTGCGCAGGATCAGGTCCGCCCGCGGCCGCGTCGGCAGGATATTCTGTCGCAGGTTCCGCAAATTGATGTTCTTCCAGAGGCCTTCGGCGGTCAGGAGAGCCTCTTCCTCGGTGATCGACGCATAGCGGTGGAAAAACGAGTTCGGGTCACGGAAGGCCGTTTCACGCAATTTCATGAAGCGTCGCACGTACCATTTGCGGACCAGCTTTTCGTCCGCGTCGATGTAGATCGAAAAGTCGAAGAAGTCCGACACCATCGGCACGATCTTCCCGTCGGCCGGCAGATGCCGGGACTGCAGCACGTTTATGCCTTCGAAGATCAGGATGTCCGGACAGTCGACGATCTTGAATTCGTTGGGTAGCACATCGTAGACCAGATGCGAGTAGCAGGGAGCCGCCACATTGGGCCGGCCGGCCTTGATCGCCGACAGGAAGCGCAGCAGCGCCCCGGTGTCGTAGCTGTCGGGAAAGCCCTTGCGCTGCATCAGGTTGCGCCGCTGCAATTCCGCATTGGGGTGCAGAAATCCGTCCGTGGTGATCAGGTCGACCTTAGGGCTGGACGGCCAGCGGCCAAGCAGTTCCTTCAGGATACGCGCCGTCGTCGATTTGCCGACGGCGACCGAGCCCGCGATGCCGATAACGAAAGGCGTCTTGGCGACATTTTCGAGGCTGAGAAAGCGATTTCGCTGTTCAAACAGGATTTGCGACGATTCGACGTGGGCCGAAAGCAGCCGGGATACGGACAAATAGATGCGCCGGACCTCGTCGAGATCGATCGGATCGCCCATCGACCGCAGTCTGTCGACTTCGTCGGCCGTCAGGGTCAACGGCGTATCGGCGCGAAACTTCGCCCACTCCCCGGACGAGAAGAAATGATAGGGCGAATAGGCGTTGGCCTGAAAATGGTCCAGCGGTTCGGGCGCAGATGCGGGCTTGCTGAGTGACGTCATGAGCTCTGCCGACCGGCCTTTTCAGTGAGGCCGGATTGCAGAGTGCGTCTTTCAAGCTCGGCTAGAACGTCATTGAGAGGGATCTCGGCGATTTTCAGCACCACCATCAGATGGTACAGGAGATCAGCGGCCTCATAGGTGAGGTTCTCGCGATCGTTGACAACGGCAGCCATCACCGCCTCGATTGCCTCTTCACCGAGCTTCTTGGCAGCCTTTGCCTGGCCTCCGGCGACGAGCTTGGCAGTCCAGGATTCATCGGAGCCCGCCCGAGAGCGCTGGTCGACGATCTTTTCCAGATCGGAAAGGGTAAATCCGCTCATTTCGCCTCGTTTCCCCCGGTCAGTCGAGCCGCATGGCTATGCCATGCTTCGACATATAGCGCTTTGCCTCGCCGATCGAATAGGTGCCGAAGTGAAAAATCGATGCTGCCAGAACGGCAGTGGCGTGACCTTCTGTGACGCCGGCAACAAGGTCGTCCAGCGTGCCGACGCCGCCGGATGCAATGACCGGCACGCGCACGGCATCGGCAATCGCCCGCGTCAACTCCAGATCGTAGCCACTCTTCGTGCCGTCCCGATCCATAGACGTTACCAGCAGTTCGCCGGCGCCGCGTTCCACCATGCGCGCAGCAAATTCAACCGCATCGATGCCTGTCGCATTGCGCCCACCATGGGTATAGATCTCCCAGGCGCTCACATTATCCTGGCCGACGCCCTGGCTGCGGCGACGCTTGGCATCGATCGAGACGACGATGCACTGGTTGCCGAATTTGTCTGCGGCTTGCGCGACGAAATCCGGATTTGCAACGGCGGCGGAGTTGATCGCCACCTTGTCGGCACCCGCCAGTAGTAGCCGGCGAATATCGGAGACGGCGCGGACACCGCCGCCGACGGTGAGCGGCATGAAGCAATGCTCTGCCGTCTGAGCCACAACATCGAAAATGGTATCGCGACCGTCGGAAGAGGCGGTGATATCGAGAAAGCAAAGTTCGTCGGCACCGGCCGCGTCATAGGCCTTGGCGGCTTCGACGGGATCGCCGGCATCGATTAGGTCGACGAAATTGACACCCTTGACGACGCGTCCGTCTTTGACGTCGAGGCATGGGATGATGCGCGCCTTGAGGGTCAAAGTGCCACCTCCGTGGTGCGAGCATCCTTGATCAGCCTGAGCGCTTCGGTCGGATCTATCCGTCCATCGTAAAGCGCTCGGCCGGAAATCGCGCCTTCGAGCTTGGCTGCGTCCGGTTGCAGCATGCGCCGGATGTCGTCGATCGACGCCAGGCCGCCGGAGGCAATCACGGGGATGGAAACTGCCCCGGCCAGTTCTAGTGTCGATGGCCAGTTGATGCCGGCGAGAATGCCGTCGCGGTCGATGTCCGTGTAGATGATCGCGGCGACGCCAGCGCCTTCAAATTTCCGGGCGAGGTCTATGACGCCGAGTTCCGAGGCTTCGGCCCAGCCCTCGACAGCTACCTTGCCACCCTTGGCGTCGATGCCGACCGCGACTTGGCCCGGAAACTTGCGGCAAGCTTCGATGACCAGCGCCGGATCGCGCACTGCAACGGTTCCAAGAATGACGCGGGCGAGACCGCGCGAAAGCCAGCTTTCGATATGGTCCAGCGTCCGGATGCCGCCGCCGAGTTGCACCGGATTACTGGTCGCTTTGAGAATGGCATCGACAGCGTCGCCGTTGACGCTCTTGCCTGCAAACGCACCGTTGAGATCGACCACGTGCAACCACTCGAAACCCTGGTCCTGGAAGGTCTTTGCCTGTGCTGCCGGGTCCGGATTATAGACAGTTGCCTGGTCCATGTCGCCGAGCTTCAGCCGCACGCACTGGCCGTCCTTGAGGTCGATGGCGGGAAAAAGGATCATCGTGTCGGTCCGTTCAGGGCGCGCGCCATCAGGGCTGCCAGCGCAGGAAATTGGAAATCAGGGTAAGGCCGAGCGTCTGGCTCTTCTCGGGGTGGAACTGGGCCCCCACCATATTGTCCCGCCCGACGAAAGCCGTCATCGCGCCGCCGTAGTTCGTGGTGGCGATGATGTCACCGTCGTCAGTCGCTGCCAGGTGGTAGGAATGCACGAAATAGGCATGCAGGCCGTCCTGCCCCGTCTTTATGCCGTCGAACAGCGCATGCGGACGACGCAGGTCGAGCGTGTTCCAGCCGATCTGCGGGATTTTCAGCGATGGATCGGATGGCGTCATTTCCACGACGTCGCCCTTGATCCAGCCGAGACCTTGCGTGGTGGTCTTCTCCAGCCCGCGCGACGACATCAGCTGCATGCCGACGCAAATGCCGAAGAAAGGCCGAGCCCTATGTTCGACGGCTTCCGTCAGCGCCTCGGACATGCCGTCCACGGCGCCAAGCCCGCGGCGGCAATCGGCGTAAGCGCCAACGCCCGGCAGCACGATCCTGTCGGCAGAGGCGACGCGCTCGGCCTTGTCGGTCAGCTCGATCTCAGCGTCGATGCCAATTTCTCGGGCAGCGCGCTCGAAGGCCTTAGTGGCGGAGCGCAGGTTGCCCGAGCCGTAGTCGATAATGACAACGCGCATTGCTCAGCGTCCTCCGTCGTAGCCGATGAGGCCGAGGGCAGCACCCTTGTGGGGGTTGCCTGCAGAGTTTTCTCGAATATCCCAGCGTGCAGCGCGGATATCCTCCGGCACTTCCTCCGAAAGGCCACTGAAATAGATATCTTCGGCCTCGGCGAGATTGCGCGCCGACACCAGGCCACCGGCAACGAAGCCTTTGGCCAAAAGGCGGCTGGCAAACAGCATTCGCCCTTCAACTGCAGAGAGGACACTGACCGCAAGCAGCAGCGACACTCCGGCAGCCCAGAGAGCGGGCGTCCGCATCAATTCCATCCCGATGCCCTGCAGAAGCAAGGCGCCTATCCCGAGCAGCCAGAAACGATGGCAGAACAGCCAGATGCCGGGAAAGAAGAACGCGGTCAGCGAAAAGCCATCGCGTACGAAGCGCGTTTTCTCGTGATCTCTGCCCGGTCCGCTCTCGGGTGTCAGAACTATAAAACTCGCCATCGGGGCGCTCCGCTAAAAATTCCGGTTCAGGCGAGGGTGCCCTTGGTCGATGGCACGCGACCCGCCTGGCGGGGATCAATCTCGGTGGCCGTCCGCAATGCACGGGCCACGGCCTTGAAGCAGGTTTCAGCGATATGATGGTTGTTGGCGCCATAGTGGTTGAGAATATGCAACGTGATGCCGGCGTTCTGTGCCAGTGCCTGGAAAAACTCGCGCACTAGTTCTGTGTCGAAGCTTCCGATCTTCGGCGCACTGAACTGCACGTTCCAGACGAGGAAGGGTCGGCCGGAGAGATCGACGGCGGCCTTGGTCATCGTCTCGTCCATGGCAAGATCGATCGAGGCGTAGCGGGTGATGCCCCGCCGGTCGCCCAGCGCCTTGGAGATCGCCTGGCCGATGGCAATACCGGTGTCCTCGACAGCATGATGATCGTCGACGTGGAGATCGCCTTTGGTCTCGATTTCCATGTCGATTAGCGAATGGCGCGATAGCTGGTCGAGCATATGGTCGAAGAACCCGACGCCTGTCGAGATTTTCGAAGCGCCGGTGCCGTCGAGGTTGACGGTAACCGAAACCGAGGTCTCGTTGGTCGCGCGGGAAATACTCGCCGTGCGGTTGGCTGCGGTGTCTGCCATGGCCTGCTCCATCGGATAATGGCCGTCCATATCAGCCACATGCGAAAATATCCAGAAGTTCCCGCACGACGGGCGCGCCTTTGCCGCGTGAGGCGAACCGGAACCGAAAAGAGTGATATTTGCAATCGCCGGAAGCCCACTTACATAGGCTTCAACAGGGCCGATGCGCGGCCCACTGAAACCGCCCGATCATCGGGCAGACAGGTGCTTTATGACAACGATTATTACCGTCCGGAAGGGCAACCAGGTGGTCATGGCAGGCGACGGACAGGTCAGCCTCGGCCAGACCATAATGAAAGGCAACGCTCGCAAGGTCCGTCGCATCGGCAAGGACGGCGAGGTCATCGCCGGTTTTGCCGGCGCCACAGCCGATGCCTTCACGCTGCTGGACCGCCTGGAGAAGAAGCTCGAACAATATCCGGGCCAGCTGATGCGCGCTGCCGTCGAACTTGCCAAGGATTGGCGGACAGACAAGTACCTGCGCAATCTCGAAGCGATGATGCTGGTCGCCGACAAGACCACCACCCTGGCGCTGACCGGCAACGGCGACGTACTGGAGCCGGAACATGGCACCGTCGCTATCGGCTCCGGTGGCAACTATGCGTTTGCCGCCGCTCGCGCGCTGATGGACACGGACAAGTCGGCCGAGGAGATCGCCCGCCGCGCGCTCGATATCGCCGCCGACATCTGCGTCTACACCAACCACAGCATTGTCATCGAATCGATCAATTCCGACGCCTGAGTTTTCTCTCCTGATCGTTTCCAGCCCCCGATGGGAAAGCAGTACAATGAACAATTTCTCCCCCCGCGAGATCGTCTCCGAACTCGACCGTTACATTATTGGCCAGCATGAGGCCAAGCGCGCCGTCGCAATCGCGCTCCGCAATCGCTGGCGTCGCCAGCAGCTGGAGCCCGACCTGCGCGATGAAGTCATGCCGAAGAACATCCTGATGATCGGACCGACTGGTGTCGGCAAGACGGAAATCTCCCGTCGCCTCGCCAAGCTTGCCGGTGCGCCCTTCATCAAGGTGGAAGCCACGAAGTTCACCGAAGTCGGCTATGTTGGCCGCGACGTCGAGCAGATCATCCGTGACCTCGTCGAGGTCGGCATCGGCCTGGTGCGCGAGAAGATGCGTGCCGAGGTGGAATCGAAGGCCCACATGAGCGCCGAGGAACGTGTGCTCGACGCTCTCGTCGGCGCCACTGCTTCGCCGGCCACCCGCGAAAGCTTCCGCAAGAAGCTGCGGGACGGTGAACTCGACGACAAGGAAATCGACATCGAAATCGCCGATACTGCTTCCGCCGGTTCGGGTTTCGAAATTCCCGGCATGCCCGGCGCCAATATCGGCGTTCTCAACCTGTCTGAAATGTTCGGCAAGGCCATGGGCAACAAGACCAAGAAGGTCCGCACCACGGTCAAGGCTTCCTACGCCGATCTTATACGGGATGAATCTGACAAGCTGGTCGATAATGAAGTTGTCCAGCGAGAAGCGGTACGCTCGGCCGAGAACGACGGTATCGTTTTCCTCGACGAGATCGACAAGATCGCTACCCGTGAGGGCGGCATCGGCGCGGGGGTGTCCCGCGAAGGCGTCCAGCGCGATCTGCTGCCGCTGGTAGAAGGCACCACCGTATCGACGAAGTATGGACCTGTGAAAACGGACCATATCCTGTTTATCGCATCGGGCGCCTTCCATGTCTCCAAACCATCGGACCTGCTGCCCGAACTCCAGGGTCGCTTGCCGATCCGCGTCGAGCTTAAGCCGCTCAGCAAAGACGACATGCGCCGCATCCTGACCGAGACGGAGGCAAGCCTCATCCGCCAGTACAAGGCGCTGATGGACACCGAAGGCTTCTCACTCGATTTCACCGATGACGCGCTCGACGCGTTGGCGGATGTCGCTGTACACCTGAACTCTTCGGTCGAGAATATCGGTGCCCGTCGCCTCCAGACTGTGATGGAGCGCGTGCTGGACGACATCTCCTACAATGCACCTGATCGCGGCGGTGCGTCGCTCACTATCGACGCGGCCTATGTTCAGAAACACGTCGGCGATCTCGCCGCCAACACCGATCTGTCGCGTTACATCCTTTAGCGCCAGCGCTGCCCTCGGTCCCCTCCTTGTGTCGGGATCGGGGTCCCACGATGAACGCGGCATTCATCGGCCATTAAGCTAAATGAAATATATTAGTCACTATGAGTTGGCTTAGATTCGTTGGGTTCAGGCCCAGTTCCCGAGCCTTCGTGGAGGTGGCAATGTTTAAGAAGACCGTTCTATCAATGCTGATCCTGGCGTCGGTCGCCGGAGGCGCGCTTAGCACCGCAAGCACTGCCGAAGCCCAATACCGCCGTCCTCCGCAGGACGATGGCTGGGACCGTGGCCCGCCACCCCCGCAGCGGCGCCATCACCACAATAACAATGGCGGCATCATTGCCGGTGGCATCGCCGCCGGCGTACTTGGCGGCCTGATCGGCGGCGCTTTGGCCAATGGCAACGACGGTGGTTATGGTTACGCACCGCCGCCCCCACCTCCGCCGCAGCCCCGCTGCTGGTTCGAGGATCGCCCGGTTCAGAACCAGTATGACGACGGCTGGCACCGGGAACAGATCCGCGTCTGCAACTAAGGTCGCGCTTTCGCAGCGCCGCACAGACGCATCGATATCCAGTTTGTAATAAACGAGGGACGCGACCTGACATGCTGCAGGTCGCGTCCTTTCTGTTTGACAGACTTTCGGCGTCCGCAGTCACCCTGACGTTATTCCTGGCTTTTCCAACCATGACCCCTCGACACCGGGCCGTTAACTTTTTAGGTGATGGTCAGTTTCCTTGGGGCTTCAGCGTCGGGTCGGCATTATTCGGCCAAGATTGTGATCCACGCCTCCGGAAAGACCGATGAACCTTCGACGGGGCAGCCAATCGTGCGACGCATTCTCATTTCCCTTCTGGTTGCTGTCCTGAGCCTTGGCGCTATCCCTGCCAAGGCTGCCGGCATCCTCACTGTACCGCCCGGCAACCGCAATGCCGAGCAGCCGGACATTCCAGGCGCCTCGGTTCGCCGCACCAAGGGCACCAATTCCAGTTTCGATCGCAAGTACCAGAAGGTCCGCCAGTTGCTGGCAACCGATACAAAGCTGATGTCGAAGATCAAGGCCGTGTCGCGCGCTTATGGCATCGATCCCATCCATGTTGTCGGGGCACTCGTCGGCGAGCATACCTATAATGTCGATGCCTATGATGGTCTGCAGTCCTACTACGTCAAGGCTGCTTCCTACGCCGGCGAAAGCTTCAAGTTCGCCTACAATGGCGAGAACGTCGATGATTTCGTCGCCCGTCCACAGTTTGCCAAGTGCAACGGAAAAAGCGATTCCTACAGCCTCTGGACATGCCGCGAGGATGTCTGGAACGACGCCTTCAAGGGAAAAACCGTCGACGGAAAATCTTTTCCCAACAATCGCTTCAGCGCCGTATTCTTCCAGCCCTTCTACGCTGGCCAGACCTTTGGCCTCGGCCAGATCAATCCACTGACGGCACTGATGCTGTCTGACATGGTGTCGCGAACATCAGGCATCCCGAAGCTCGACGAGCGCAAGGCCGGCGATGTCTATCACGCCATCATGGATCCGGATATCTCGCTCGCCTTCGTTGCCGCCGCTGCCCGCCGCTCGATAGACGACTACCGCTCGATCGCCGGCATGGATATTTCCGGCAACCCGGGCCTCACCGCCACCCTCTATAATGTAGGAAATTCCCGTCAGCGCGCCACGGCCCTTGCCGCGCGCAACAGGGGCGCCAGCCAGCCTGTCTGGCCTGAAGAGAATTATTACGGCTGGCTGATCAACGACAAGCTGGATGATCTGAAGTCGCTGCTTTAATCTCTGCGCGACCCCGCACGCAAATCAGCGAGTTGAGCCAGCGGCGTTTTTCCCTGAGCGTCGATCTTTGCGAGGCCAGTGACACTGGCTGCGAAAAGGGAACAGTCATACTGCCCCCGCGACCCGATCCATACCAATAAAAAAGGCTGCCGGAAGTTATCCGGCAGCCGCTGATGTCGATGAGATGTGAAATCTACTGGATGACGACGACTTTGGTCGTATGGCCCGGGAGGACGCGGCTGTAGAGATCGATGACGTCCTGGTTGATCAGGCGAATGCAGCCCGAAGATGCTGCCGTACCGATGGATGCCCATTCCGGCGTTCCGTGCAGGCGGAACAAGGTGTCCTGGCCCTTGTCGTTGTAGAGATACATTGCACGGGCGCCGAGCGGGTTTTCGAGGCCTGGATTCATGCCGCCTTCAACAAACTTGGCGATTTCCGGCCGGCGCTCTGCCATTTCCTTCGGCGGGTGCCAATTTGGCCATTCCTGCTTCCAGGCAACGTAGGCGTTGCCCGACCAGGCAAAGCCAGCCTTGCCGACGCTGATGCCGTAGCGCATGGCCTGGCCATCCGGCAGGATGTAATAGAGATGACGTTCGCGGGTGTTAACGATGATCGTGCCCGGCGATTCCGTTGTCTGATAGCTGATGATCTGGCGGCGGAACTCCGGCTTGACCTTCTGGATCGGGATAGCAGGAAGCGAGAAGCCAGAATCCTGGGTGACCCCGTAGTCGCCGTCAAACGTCTTCAGCGTTTCGACCGAAGAGCTAGGCGCGGTAATCGGCGCAGCCATCGCTGTGGAAGAATAGCCGGCCGCGGCAAACGCCGCGACAAGGCCCAATACAGTCATTGCATTGCTGAAGCGCATGGGGGTCTCTCGATTTTGTGTCCGGAATTCAGGGTTTTGCCAACCATCTCTGGGAAGGTTTATTTTCGATATCACCGCATTGCAAGCAAACGCGTCGCACAAATAATCGTGTGAGCCGCGATTTGGGAACCCATGGTTTTTTTGCAACAAAACTTGGTCTAGACTGGTTAAATCATGACGATTCTCAGCCTATACAATAACAATCCGTTAATAGATGGTCGCCAGTCCGAGCGGGCGATGCTGGTGCGCAAGGGCGCCCAGCGCCTGCTCCACGAGATGAGGCATGCAGTCCTGCCGGAGTTGACGCTCGCCGGCGGCAGGCGGGCCGATCTCATCAGCCTCAGCGAAAAGGGCGAGATCTGGATCATCGAGATCAAGTCGTCCGTGGAGGACTTTCGCGTCGATCGGAAATGGCCGGACTACCGGCTGCAATGCGACCGCCTGTTCTTTGCCACGCACAAGGACGTGCCGCTCGATATCTTTCCGCAAGAATGCGGCCTGATCCTGTCCGACGGCTACGGCGCCCACATGGTGCGTGAGGCGCCTGAGCACAGGTTGCCGCCAACCACCCGCCGCGCCGTCACGCTCAATTTCTCGCGCGTCGCCGCTCAACGACTGCTCGCGGCAGAATGGGCAATCGGCAAACCGCTTCCGATCGAATAGCCCGCTATTTAGGCGCCCGCTTGGCCAGGATCCGCTGTAGCGTACGCCGATGCATATTGAGACGCCGCGCCGTCTCCGAAACGTTGCGCTCGCACATCTCGTAGACCCGCTGGATGTGTTCCCAGCGCACCCGGTCGGCTGACATCGGGTTTTCCGGCACGTCGGCCTTTCCGCCTGGCCTCTGCGTCAGCGCTGCATAAACATCGTCGGCGTCAGCCGGCTTGGAGAGATAGTCCACCGCACCAAGCTTCACGGCGGTGACGGCGGTAGCGATGTTGCCGTAGCCGGTTAGGACGATCACTCGGGTGTCGCCGCGGCGCTGCCGAATGGCTTCGATGACGTCGAGGCCGTTACCGTCGCCCAGCCGCAGGTCGATGACCGCATATTTCGGCGGGTGGGCCTTCGATTTCGTCACGCCTTCCGCAACGCTGTCGGCCGTTTCGACGAGAAAGCCGCGTGCTTCCATAGCCCGGGCGAGCCGCCTCAGAAACGGGCCGTCGTCGTCGACGATCAGCAGGCTCGGATCCGGGCCGATATCACCGTCGCTGGAGGCAAGTGTCTCGATGTCGTGGTCTAGATCTGTCATTCCGTGATCCCGGCGGTTTTCCGCCTGCATATATCCTGCGTGTATATATATAGCGTCGTGAGCACTGGTCATAAGCCCGTCGGCTCAGTTTGTCGAATTGCTTTCTATCAAGACACGAGGCCATTCGATGCGGATCCGTGCCCCTGAAGTCTCCGCCTCGCGGTTTCCAAATGTCAGGGTTGCGCCGGAGCGCTCCAGCAGTGTCTTTGCAATAAACAAGCCAAGCCCGAGACCGCCTGCGGCATCGTCACGCTGCCGTGTCGTTACATAGGGCTCACCGATGCGGGTCAAGATATCGGGCGCATAGCCGACCCCGTCGTCTTCAATGGTGATCGCCAGAGTTTCGGCATCGAACGCCACCGTGACAGTCACCATCTCGCGGGCATAGTCGACAGCATTTTCCACCAGGTTGCCGAGCCCGTACATGATCCCGGCATTCCGGTTGAGCACCGGTTCGCCGGCCCTGGCGGTCTCCTCGACCAGCGTCAGCTTGATTCCGAATTCGCGATGCGGGGCGAGAATTTCCTCCATCATCGATGATAGCGTCAGATAGCGCATATGCGCCTCGTTCTCCGCCGACAGCGTCGTAATCCGCCGCAGGATGTCGCGGCACCTCTCGCTCTGGCTGCGAAGCAGCGCCACGTCCTCCCGGTAACGCTCGTCGTGGCCGAGTTCCCGCTCCATCTCCTTGGCAACGATGCTGATCGTCGCCAGTGGCGTTCCGAGCTCGTGAGCCGCTGCCGCCGCCAGTCCGTCCAGCTGCGAAAGGTGCTTCTCCCGCTGCAGCACCAGCTCGGTCGCCGCCAGCGCATCGGCCAGCTGGCTCGCCTCCATGGAGACGCGATAGGCATAGAAGGCGGCGAAGGCCATTGTCGATGCGATGGAGCACCAGACGCCGAGTTGCATGACCTGGTTGATGGCGACGATGCCCCCGGCATACCAAGGGAGCGGGAAAGGCGAAAACGCAAGAGACGTGATCGCCACCATCGCCGCAAGGATCAGCGTCATGCTGTAGCGGATGGGCTGGGAAGCGAAGGAGATGATGACGGGCACGCACACCAGGATCGAAAACGGATTGGCAAGGCCGCCGGTGATGAACAGCAGGCCGCACAGCTGCAGCAGATCCAGCCCCAGAAGGGCGAAGGTGGCCGGCGCATCCAGCCGGTGCGTCGGCGGATAGCGCAACGTCAGGAACAGGTTGATCCAGGCAAGGCAGGCGATCAGCACGCAGCAGGGCAGCAAGGGTAGTGGAAACTGCAGCCAGAAGGCGACAATGGCCACCGTCGCGGCCTGGCCACCGACGGCAAGCCAGCGCAGGCGGACCAGCGTCTGCAGCCGCACGCGCCGGCTGGTGTGGTGATTGCCCGGCAAGAGGCTGTCATTTTCGGCAATCATGCTGCTCACTCCTTCACGGCGGATGCACTCAAGTGCCGCGCGGCTTCACGCGGGTGGTCGGCGCGGCGGCTGCCGGATCCTCGGGCCAGGGGTGGCGAGGATAGCGACCGCGCATGTCGGCGCGCACGTCCTTCCAGGTTCCGGCCCAGAAGCCCGGCAGATCGCGCGTCGTCTGGATCGGCCGGTGCGCCGGCGAGGTCAATTCCAGCACCAGCGGCAAACGTCCGCCGCCGATGGAGGGATGCTGGCGAAGCCCGAACAGCTCCTGAACCCGGATGGTCAGCAGCGGCTCCGTCCCATCGTAATGGATAGGGTGGCGCTGCCCCGTCGGCGCCTCGAAATGCGTCGGTGCCATCCGGCCGAGTTCCCGTTGTAAATCATGCGGCAGCAACGACATCAGCCCGTTCGATAGTCCGCCGGTGGAAATATCGGATAGCCCCCGTGCGTCGCCCTGATACGGTACGAACCAATCGGCGAGCCGGATGAGCAGGGCCTCGTCGCTCATGTCTGGCCAGGGCTCCCCGATCGTTCGGTGCAGAAAGCCGATCCGGTCGCGCAGCTGGGCGGCTTCCTTGGAGAAGGTGAGCACGCCAAGCCCGAGTTCGCGGATACCCTCTGCCAGCGCCGCAGCTACCTCGCGCGCGGAGGGACGCGGCAGGGGCGTCTCATCGAGGACAATGGCCCCGAGCCGCGTCACCCGCCGGGCCCGGACCTGCCGGCTCGTCTTGTCGAACAGGCATTGATCTTCGGTGACGATGCTATCCGGCAGCTCGGCTTCGACATCGCCGCGCGTAATCTCGGCAGCACTGAGAATCCGGCCCTGCGCGGCACGACCGGTAAGGTCCGCGACGACAAGCATCGTTGCACCCGACAGCCGCTCCGTCTCCGGCAGCTCGGCACCACGGCCATTGGCCATGACGAACCGGCCGCGACCGCCCCGCTGCAGGGCGATACGATCGGGAAAGGCGTGCAGCAGCAGCGTTCCGGCCATCACCGGTTCGCCGCCGCCTTTGCTGCCCCCGGCAGTTGCCACCAGTCTTGCCACCAGTCGTCGCGCCGCCTCGGCCCGCTCGCTTTTTTCACCCCGAAACCGCCGCAGCCGTTCCTCCAGGTCGATGCTTTGCCCTCCCAACCCCTGTTCGGTCAAAAGCACGGCCAGCATCGCCGCCTCGCGTGCCTGGCCGTTTCCGGCGGCTGAGATCACCATCGCCGCCAGGCGGGGTGGAAGTGCCATCGCCCGCATCGTCCGGCCGCGTGCGGTAAGCCCGTTAGCGTGATCGAGCCCTCCCAGTTGCCTGAGCAAGCTCCGCGCCTCGAAAAGCGTCCCGGCCGGCGGCTGATCGACGAAGGCGAGACTGCCGGGATCCTCGACGCCCCAGTGGGCAAGGTCGAGCGCCAGACTTGAAAGATCGCTGGAGAGTATCTGCGGCGGTGTAAACGCCGGCAGCGCCGCCGTCTGGCCGGGATGCCAGAGCCGGATTGCAATACCCGGCTCCGTCCGTCCGGCACGTCCCGCTCGCTGGTCTGCCGAGGCGCGAGACACCCGCACCGTTTCCAGCCGGGTGATGCCGGTCGCCGGCTCGAAGACGCCCAGCCGCTGCAGGCCGCTGTCGATCACAACGCGCACGCCGTCGATGGTAATCGACGTTTCGGCGATCGAGGTCGCCAGCACGATCTTGCGCATCCCCGCCGCAGTCGGGCGGATCGCCGCGTCCTGCTCCTTCTGGCTGAGGTTCCCGAACAGCGGCGCTATCAGCGTCTCCGGCCCGAACCGTCCTTCCAGCCGCTCGGCGGTGCGGGTGATTTCCGCCTGGCCTGGCAGGAAGGCAAGGATCGAACCCTTTTCATCCCGGTGGGCAGCAACGATGGCGGCAGTGACACTGTCCTCGATCCGCTCGCCGGCAGGCCTGTCGCGGTAGCGCACATCAATCGGAAAGCTGCGTCCCATGCTCTCGATCACCGGCGGCTGGCCGAGCAGCTGTGCAACCCTCTCAATATCGAGCGTTGCCGACATCACCAGGATGCGTAGGTCGTCGCGCAAGGCAGACTGCACGTCGAGTGCCAGCGCCAGGCCGAAATCGGCATCCAGCGAGCGTTCGTGGAATTCGTCGAAGATGACAGTCGAAACGCCTGCGAGTTCGGGATCGTCGAGGACCATCCGCGCAAAGACGCCATCGGTGACCACCTCGATGCGCGTCCTTGCCGAAATCTTCGTGTCGAGCCGCATCCGGTAACCGACGGTGGCGCCAACCTCTTCACCGAGCAGCGATGCCATGCGCGCCGCCGCTGCCCTTGCCGCTAACCGCCTAGGCTCGAGCAGGATGATCCTGCCGTCTCCGCGCCACGGCTGATCCAGCAGATAAAGCGGCACAAGCGTCGTCTTGCCGGCGCCAGGCGGCGCCGAAAGAACCGCACGGCCGACGTCGCAAAGCGCCGTGCCGATCTCGGGCAGGACCTCGGAGACCGGCAGGATAGGAAGTGCCGTCCGCGTCATGCCGCCAGTTCGTCCTTCAGGGACTCGTAGGCGAGGATGGCGCCGGCCAGATCTTCGAGCGCCGCCCCGACAGATTTGAACAGTGTGATCTCGTTGTCGTCGCGGCGGCCCGGCTTTTCGCCACGCGCCAGTTCCGCCAGTTCTGCGCGGATCCCGTCGCGCGTCAGCACGCCGCTTGCAAGCGGCTGGACGATATCGCCCGCCTCGTGCGTCGCCCCGGCAAGCGTATCGACAAAGACAGAGGCGCGACGGA